>JBKCAB010000326.1:0-6362 GCA_046307935.1 Bacteroidota bacterium
AGGTTCTGTCAGCGTGATTGTCGTTGTTACCTGACAGCCGTTTGCATCCGTGATCGTAACATTGTACACTCCTGCTATCAGTGAACCCGGATCCTGTACACCAGAGGTGAATCCATTTGGACCTGTCCAGCTGTATGTGTAACCACCGCCCGCAAGTGGTGTGCCACCCGATACCCCAAGATCGATCGAGCCGTCATTGAACCCAAAACAGCTGATGTTCGTACCACTTGGATACGTCGGTGAACTGATCGTCGTTATCAGCTGGTTCGGCTGTGTCAACGTGATCGTCGCTGTTTCAGTACAACCGTTCTGATCCGTAGCTACTACCGTATAAGTACCCGCTGCAAGATTCGAAATATCCTGTGTCGTAAAGTTGCCCGGATTCCATGTGTATGTGTATACACCCGTTCCTCCCGTTAACGTCATGTCGATCGATCCATCCGGATTACATCCCGATAGATTGAATCCCCCTGCATAAACCGATGGTACCAATGGGTTGATCACAATATCTGTAGGCTCCGTGATCGTTACTGTTGATACCTCCGTACAACCGTTCGCATCCGTTACCGTAACCTGATATGTACCCGCCGGTAGGCCTGTCGGATCCTGGATCGTTGAGACTACACCCGTGGATGGAACAGTGTTCCAACTGTATGTATAGCCCCCAGCACCACCTCCAGGTGTTGAACTCAAACCACCGTCCGATAATCCAATACAACTTACACCAAAGCCTGTATAGTTCGTCGTTACCGCACTACTTACCGTGACATCTGTAGGCTCCGTGATTGTAATCGTCGTCGTCGCTGTACAGCCAGCCTGTGCTGATAATCCGTAGTTCGCATCCGTCACAACTACCGTGTACTGACCCGCCGTAAGACCACTCTGATCCTGAGCACCTGCTGTAAGGCCTGAACCACCTACCGTTGTCCATGTGTACGTGTAACCCGGTGTACCGCCTGATGGGGTGATATCGATCGCGCCTGTCGAGGCACCATTACACAATACGTTCGTTGGTGTACTTGTCAGTGTCAATGGTGCCAATGGCTGGGTGATCGTAAATGTAGATGTCGTTGTACAGCCAGCTTGTGCTGATAGTCCGTAGTTCGCATCCGTCACAACTACCGTGTACTGGCCCGCTGTAAGACCACTCTGGTCCTGTGAGCCTGCAGTAAGGCCTGAACCACCTACCGTTGTCCACGTGTATGTGTAACCCGGTGTGCCGCCTGATGGGGTGATATCGATCGCGCCTGTAGAGGCACCGTTACACAATACGTTCGTTGGTGTACTTGTCAGTGTCAATGGTGCCAATGGCTGGGTGATCGTAAATGTAGATGTCGTTGTACAGCCAGCCTGTGCTGATAGTCCGTAGTTTGCATCCGTCACAACTACCGTGTACTGGCCCGCTGTAAGACCACTCTGGTCCTGTGAGCCTGCAGTAAGGCCTGAACCACCTACTGTTGTCCACGTGTATGTGTAACCCGGTGTGCCTCCTGATGGGGTGATGTCTATCGCGCCTGTAGATGCACCGTTACACAATACGTTCGTTGGTGTACTTGTCAGTGTCAATGGTGCCAATGGCTGGGTGATCGTAACCGGAATATCTCTCGTGCAACCACGCGTGTCTGTAATTGTAATTGTGTATGCGCCAGCAACAAGCCCGGAGAAAGTGCCGCTTACTTGGGCCGCCCCTCCATTTAGCGAATAAGTGTACCCTGGTGTTGCACCAGATCCTGCAACTGTTACAGAGCCATTATTGCCTCCAAAACAGCTTACATTTGTCTGAGCAGTAATAGCCCCTGTTAAAACAGTTGGTTGGGTAATGGCCGCTGACGTTGTCCCTGTACATCCATTAACATCCGTAACGGTTACTGTATACGTATTGACACCTAACCCTGTGATATCTTCGATCGTCGCGCCATTTGACCACGAATATGCACTAGTCGAATAGGGCGGAGCGCCTGGAGTTACCGTGAGATTGATAGAGCCGTTCGTCAGTCCATTACATGTAATATTTGTCGGAACCGCCGCCAATGTTGAAGTAAATTGCGTTAGGTTCACAGAAAATGAAGCCGGTGTTATCGGACAACCCAGATTATTAGTTGGCGTAAGTGTAAACGTTACGGTTCCTGTGGTTCCCGCGGCAGGGGTGAATGTTGAAGCTGTTCCGGGAGCCACACCTGAGGTGACGTTCGCATTTGAAAAAGTACCGGGTACAGAGGCCGTCCAGATTCCCTGATTAGTTTGCGTAACATACCCCTGAAGATTAATCGTCGGTATTGGGGTTGCACACACCGTTACCGAGGGTGAAGTAATGAAAGATTGGATGGAGGTATTGTAATTAAATAATACCACCTGATCTGTCGCCGTGGCACAATTATTCGCGTCGGTTATTGTTAGCGTATAGGTTCCGGCCAAAGAAAGATTAACGATTTCGGTTGCGTCAGTTGAGACACTCGTAAAATTGAACCCGGCAGCAGCTCCGGAAACACCTTGCCAATTGAAGGTGAAAGGAGGTGTTCCCCCAATTGCTGTAGCTGTTGATGGAACAGTTGTTCCGGGGGCCGCTCCTGCACAGATCGCCACATCCAAACCAGCATCGGCGAAAAGATCCGGATAGATCGTGATGTTCACGTTATCGCAATAGGTCGAATTATTACAAGCTCCTTCCAACGCTCCACAAACCTGATAGGTGACCGAACTTGGGGAGTTTGTTGTTGGTGTAACCACCACATTTAATGTGCCCGTTGCCCCGAGGTTTCCGTTGTAAGGGGCAGCTGATGGGCCATAAGGAACACCTGAAACGCCGGGAACAGCTCCTCCTGTAAGCAGATTGTTCCACTGACCAGGAGTTCCCGGAGAGGTAGAAGTCCAAACAACGGTTGCCGGATTCAAACCGGTAACGCTCAACGGTATTGTACAACCCTCGGTTACGCCCAGATCAGGCGGGAATGTTGGGATAATTTGAGTGAAGGTGAAACCATAGGTCGTTTGTCCCGAGCGGCAAAACATAAATCTATGGTATGCCTGACCGGTGACTGGGTCTATAAAGGCAAGTGCGGGATCCAGAAAGATTGGGGTATTCGCTGGGAAAACTTGGCCACAGTTATCATAATAAATATCTATATTTCCACCGGCCCCTGTTTGCGAAAAATTCACCCCCGTTGCACCAGGATCCACATATACGTTAAAAAACAAGCACCCCGCATTAGCTGGTTCTCCACAACACTCATTATCTGTATTTTGAATGTTTATTCCAGACTGTGTAATGACAGTGCTTGAAGTCTGTGTAAAATCGAAAAACAATTGTTCTATCGGACCAGAACATCCGGTGTAATTTCCATAATTTGTAGTAGTCGGATACTGCGCTAACAGGGGAAGTGAAGCCAGCAGGGCGACTACTAAAATAAAGTTTTTCATTGGCTGCATATCTTAGCGGCTGATTAATTCAAATTAGGCATAAAACTATGTAATGGAAACGAAATTATCAACAGTAGGTTGCCTTTATCAACAGTTTTAGAGAAAATAATTTTTCCTTATCAAACCGGGTTATTCAACACAACAAATAAATTGAGTGATAAGGCGATCATCAACCAGAGCAAATAAGGCATGATCAAGAACTTTTGATATGCATTTTTAGTTGACAAACGGAACAACTGCCACCCGACGAGCAGAAACAATGAAAAGAGAAAGATCAAAGCTATCCAAGGTAGTTCCCAGTTGAAAAAGAGCGGGTTCCATACCACGTTCAGAAACAGCTGAATGACATAACTCCCAATTACTAAATTCCTTTGCCTTGATTCGCCTTGGCTCAAAACATGATGCACATAGAATGCATAACAAACCATAATCGTGGTCCAGGCCGCCCCGAATACCCAACCAGGGGGCGTCCATGGCGCTTTGTTAAGTGACTGGTACCATATGTTGTCTGCCGGACTTCCGCCCATGAAAAGGGCTCCGATGTACAGAGCCCCAAAATTCAAAGCGAGTATAACTAAAAGCCTGATCATCAGTCAACAATTACTCTTTCTGTGCGCGACAAACCGTTCCTTTCGACCGTGATCATGTAAATTCCGCTTGAAACTCCCGACACGTCAACGGATGTCTCATACGAGCTTTCCTCTCCGGAAATCACGATCCTGCCATTCATATCGGACAAGATCCAATTGAATCCATCCGCTTCAGTATTGATGATGAAATTTGTTGACGCCGGATTAGGCACAATGCTAAAGGAATTCTGCTCATTATTCTCAAGTCCTGCAGCGGTACAATCAAGAAAAGGAATGTGTGCACTGCAGTCTTGAACCGCATAAAGTGTCGCTGTTTCTGCCGGTGTGTTCAGTGCCTGTAATGGTGCGTTCGTGCAGCCCAACTGATCAATGAGAAAGTCCCGTATAACCCGCTGTGTAGTGTCCATGTGCGCTAGCGCTGACGCTCCTGCACCGGCATAAAATCCATGGCCCTGTCCGTAGAATGTGTAAAACGAATTATCAACACCAACAGCTTGCGCCTGCTCATACAGCATACGACTACCATCAAGGTACATAAGTTCCACCCCCGGGTTTACAATCTGCCTGTTGTACCCTACTGTTCCATCCGCTGTTCCGTGTACCGAGACAAACGGTACGTCCCCTGTTTCAAGCCAGTTGTACCGCGCAAGTGCTCCAGCAATGTTGATCACGCCCTTAATGTCGTCTGAGTAACATGGATTGCCACTCAAACCCTCCATTCCGCCAACCTGATCAAGGGTTGCCTGATTGATGTACCCGCTCTCGGATACTTCACAGGTTTTATCCAGATAGGCATAATGAAGTGCCGTAATGGCTCCCGCTGAGTACCCTCCGATGAAGATATTTGTAGTGTCAATCTTATATAAGTCTCCTTCCTGTGCATCCTTGTAGAAATAACGCACCGCTGCCCGTAAATCGTGAACCGCTCTCAGAACGGCCTTGATCGAATTAGCGGAATCGATGGGGAAGAACCCTGTTCGATAGTCAATGGACGCGCAAACATACCCTTTCTTCGCAAATGCAGTAGCCAATGTCACCATATCCGCATCTGACTTTGTCCCGCCCAGAAAGCTTCCACCATGGACCCAAAAAATGAGCGGGCGCTTTGTTTCGTTATCGGCACTTGGCTGATAGAGATCGAGTTTAAGCGTTTTCGGCTGATTGCTGAATGTGTAATTAAATCCGTAAGTAATGTCGCTGGTAACCGTTACATTAGAGAATACATCTGAGGCATATCTTCCGGAGGCACAAGGTTCTTGGGCATTACCGGTGGCACCGAGCAGCGCCATGAAAAGGATCGCAGTAGTTTTTTTGATCATAATTATCGCTTTTAAACTTATGGAAAAATTATTCCCCTGTATTTACTGGCATCGGCGAAGGGGATCTTTGCGCCGTAGTTATTATTAATGGCTTTAATGAATTCATTGGCAAGCAACGCATTACCTCTCGGATTCAAGTTAATCCCATCCAAGGAATACGCTCCACCGGAAACAAATTTAGCACTCATTGTAATACCATTGTACACTAAACCCGTTGAAAGCTTCTCATAAAACAAATCGACATCAGCCAAAGCCAATCCGCGTTGTGCGGCCGCATCCACCAAAACGGCGTTGTACTGGTCAACACGATTACGAATTTCCGAAATTTCCGTGTTGGTTAGAATGAACTCATCCCTGAACGGAAAGACCGACCCCATTTTATAGCACTTCACTGAATCCAACGGCACACTGAGCAAAATGAGCTCTCCGGGCTCCATTAGCCGAACGCCAAATGCTCCTGCAGTGGGATCCTGAATCACAAAAGGATTCTTACCTACGTTGAAGTTAATCCCGATCGGGTTGTAGATCTCATTTAACGTTGCCGCACTCTCCGCATCCAGATCTAAACCGTCGTATGGAATGGTGGCAAAGTAGGGCATCTTCGTAACATCAGGAATCGTTCCAACAACACCTTTCGCACCACCGGAGGTGAGCGTTGCCAATAGGTTGTCGATGCTTCCGTCAAAACCTGTTCCGTCAGCCCCGCTGACCGGTGTTAAAGATCCTGCAGCGGCTCCTTTTTTGGCGTATTCCAATACCTCATCCATTCCCACAAAAACACTGAAGAACGTCGGGCTCTTGGTCATCGCATCCCCTAACACCGAGGATGCGGTGGGATTTATCGCCATTCGATAAAAGAACGGGTTGTAGTTTCCTGCACCGCCAGCCGGATCGCCGTACCCTGGTCGTGATACATCCGTTGATCTGAGGTGTGGAACACCATAATTTAAAAAAGATGATCCGTAAATCGAACTGAGCAACGACGGATCGCCTGTTTCTGAAAGACGGACGGGAGACAAGGAGGTTACTCCCTCGC
>JBKCAB010000327.1:0-788 GCA_046307935.1 Bacteroidota bacterium
GAATAAAGTCTGTAATTTCAATGGTCGGTGTACTCAAAATTGAGCACGGGAAGCTTATCTTTAGAAAAAGAAAAAAAATGAGTGATTCTTCGCCGAATTTCGCAATCAATGCGAAATCATGCACCTTGTTGAGGAATGAACAGGAAGGAAATAAGATCCTGCTGGGCAACAAAAAAACTTACCTCATCCCAATTTTTCAAAGACCGTATTCATGGGATCATGCACAGCTGAACAAGTTTGTCAGCGATATTTTCAAAGCCTATCGGGGTAATGACGGCGTGGTGATCAAAGAACCAATGTTCATCGGTACCATGCAACTATCTTATCCGAATGAGCTTGGTCTGCAGGAAATAATTGATGGTCAGCAAAGGATGACTACCTTTTTATTGCTCTTTCGCATGTTGAAGGATAAGTTCCCTGAGGCAAGATCCTTGGCCCAAATTCGATTTGATTGGCTGAAAACCGATGTCAGCAGTGGCACACAACAAGCCTACCTGAATGAAATGCTTTCACTTGGTCTTGACGATATTCAGGCAGGATTAAATCCATACTTAAAAAATTTAAAGATCATCAGTGAACTCTTTGATGAACAGATATCAATGACCGACGAAGAGGTCGAGTTCGATGTGAATGATTTTTTTGACTATCTGACTTCTCGGGTTTACTTTGTGGTCATAGAGACGAAAGCACAATTGTCTAAAACGCTGCAAATCTTCAATACCATTAATACCACCGGACTGGACCTGAACAGTGGTGATATTTTCAAGATCCGAATGTTTCAATACCTG
>JBKCAB010000328.1:0-3589 GCA_046307935.1 Bacteroidota bacterium
TTCTTATCGTTGTCGATCCCATCATTCGGGGTTTCTCCTTTGTTCTTCCAGATCTTACCTTGAAGATCCTCGTGTTCAATATCGATTCCAGAGTCAATGACAGCTACTACAACAGTTGAAGACGTGCGCTTTTTCAGGATCTTGTAGGCCTTTTCAGTCTCCATTCCGGGCTTATTGCCATTATACCAATTCAGTATTTCAGGTGAAACCTGCTGTCCGTAAAGTAAACTGGAGAATCCGAACGCAAAAACTCCGAACGAAAGGGTGATGATGATTTTTTTCATTTAAATTATATTGTTTGATAAATAAAGTTAGTAATTAATTGTTTCCGGGAACTCAATTTTTAACCATTGGGGTTATATTTACGTCATGAGGTTAAAATCAGGTACTAATGGCAATTTGTAGACTAAACTATGTTACGCTCAGTATAACATTTTTGACGCTACTCGTTACAAGCACGGGTATGACTCAGGCGAAAAAGAACAAATTGGGTTTCGAAAATGTGCTAAAAACAAATCCTGACCAAATCGCTGCCTACGCTATACCCTACTCTACAGAAAATCTCGCAGCACTCCGCTACGGCGGTATTACCATAAAGTACATAACAAAAAACTGGATCTACATCAGCACCAGCCCGTCACGAATTGAACAGATGAGGGATAAGGGAATGATCAGTGATTTTCACTTTGAGAATCATCAAGGCATCGCGCTAGGCGATACAGCGAGAGCCTTGCACCATGTTGATCCCGTGCATCTCGGAGCACAGGGACTCTCCGAAAGTTTTACCGGTGAGGGTGTAATCATTGGTTATGTGGACCAGGGACTAGACTTTACGCATCCGGATTTCATCAACGAAGACGGAACAACACGGGTTTTGAGATACTGGGACCATACCACAGATAGCGGTGGTCCTGCATCGCCATACGGATACGGTATCGTCTGGGATGAAACAGCCATTAATAGCGGTATCTGCACGAGCACTGAGACGGGAACCGGTCATGGAACGACAGTAGCAGGAATGGGTTCGGGAAATGCCCGCGCCAACGGTAAGAACAAGGGAGTTGCTCCCGACTCAAAGATCATTATTGTTGAATCGAACTTTTCGCTTCAAAACTGGACATTAAGCATAGCTGATGCTTGTGACTACATCTTCAAAGTAGCTGATACTTTGGGAATGCCCGCTGTTGTAAATTTGAGTTTAGGAACTTACCTGGGGAGTCACGACGGCAATGATCCGGCAAGTGAAGCAATTGAAGCACTACTCGATGAGAAGCCAGGCAGAGTCGTTGTTTGTTCCGCCGGAAATTCTGGGGCGCAGGGGAAGTACCAAGTAAACAATGAGATCGATAGTGATACCTCATTCGTTTGGCTTTTGAATAATCCGAGTGCTTCTGCTCAACTGGGTGCTAATACGATCTATTTTGACCTTTGGACTGATCTTACCGATGCCAGCTTCGATTACGCATTTGGTGCTGATAATCCTATTGACAACTTTTCAAGTCGCGGTAGCACTGAATTCAGACCGGCACAATTCCAGTTAGGTACTGTTCTTTACGACACGATTTACAATGCCAATGAGGACAGGATCGCTACATTGGAGATCTATCCTGAGATCGTGGGCGAAAATTATCATCTTGAGGTCTTCTTTTCAACTATTGACTCCACTTCCTATTTTTATCGTTTCATGACCACCGGTACAGGAAGTTATGACATGTGGAGCGGAGCATGGATGGGGCTCAATGATTTCGCTACCTTGATTCCTACCGAAAGCAAGTACCCACCTGTGGTCAACTATGCCATGCCGGATACCCTTCAAACGATCGTTTCATCATGGAATTGTTCTGAAAAGGTGATATCCGTGGGCAATGTGCGCAATCGTCAAGGTCACATGGACAAGAATAACAACTATTACACTCCGGCCGACCAGACTCACGTTGGAAAATTAAGCCCAAATTCGAGTAAAGGTCCGAACCGGCATAATGTGATCAAACCAGACGTTTCCGCAAGTGGTGATGTAAGTCTTACGGCTGGTCCGGTTTGGATGCTTAATAATCCCGGTAACAACAGTTTCATTGATGTTGACGGTTGGCACGTTAGAAACGGTGGCACTTCAATGGCAAGTCCGCTAGTTGCGGGTTTAGCCGCATTGTATCTTCAGAAATGTCCGTCGGCTAGCTATGAGGATTTTAAAAATGATCTCCTGTCAACTGCTTTTTCCGACAGCTACACAGGATCGCTGCCCAATATGGCCTACGGCTATGGTAAACCACATGCGTTGGATCTTATGCTGGCAACCGACTTTACGGCAGGGATCAATGGTGCCACAGAGATCTGCAACGACCCGATACTAATGACATGTGAGGCGAATACACCGCTGAGCAGTGTGATTTGGAATCATACAGCGAGTGGAAATCCGATACTCGGAGACACTTCAGGATATTACATTGCTACTGCGTATGATCTCCGCGGGTGCAAAACAGTCACCGACACCCATTTCGTGGAACAGCTTCCTTTACCGTCAATACTACCGATCATACAATCAGGAACTGTTCTCGCCACACTCTCCTCAAGCAACTATCAATGGACAATCAACGGAGCAGACATTCCCGGAGCGACTGGCCAAACGTTGGAAATTGAGCCACCATTTGGTGTCTACACGTGTTATGCGATCAACGAGTTTGGTTGCATTGCAGAAACGCCACCTTTGGATCTTTCTGCCGGAATTTTAGAAACACTTAGTGAATTGTCTGTTCATCCCAATCCGACTAACGGACATTTCACCCTCACCACCGTCGGACAGTCGACAAATGTAGAGCTGTATGACCATCTTGGACGAATGGTGTCAATGGTAAAGATCTCCGATTCCTCTTTCGATATATCTTCTCTGCGTCCGGGAGTATATTACATCCTGCTGCAAAGTGACCAGAATAAGCGAATATCAAAAATCACCAAGTTGTAAGAGTTACACAAAGAATTCATATTTTCGCGGGGTAATATATTTCGAATGGATCTAACGGGTATTATAGCCATTTCCGGTAAGCCGGGACTTTTTAAAGTGATCGCTCAGGGTAAGAACAACATCATCGTTGAATCACTAGTAGACAATAAACGTGTTCCGGCATACGCTTCTGATCGTATTTCGGCACTGGATGACATCAGCATTTACACCTATGATGAGGATGCTCCGCTTAAGGAAATTTTAGTTTCCATTTATGAACGTGAAAGTGGCAAAGAATGTATCTCTCACAAAGAAGATCTGAACAAACTGCAGAGCTATCTTATTGAGGTTCTTCCTAATTATGATCAGGAGAGGGTTTACCCTTCCGATATCAAAAAGATCTTTCAGTGGTACAATCTGTTATTGAAAGCAGGTCTTCTTAAGTTGGAAGAAAAACCTGAAGAGGTGGCCGAAAAGAAGGAAAAGGCTGTCAAGAAAGAGGAGGCCACCGAAACGAAAAAGTCTGCAGCCAAAAAGACCGCTTCAGCGAAGCCTAAAGCTGAAGGTGCAATAAAACCTAAAGCAGCAAAACCTGCCGCTGCTAAAAAACCTTCAACGGTCAAAACAGGCTCAAGTAGAGGAAAATAGTAA
>JBKCAB010000329.1:0-2362 GCA_046307935.1 Bacteroidota bacterium
GGATAACAACTCCTACACTACGGTCTTCATCTGCGGCATTCAGTGCTGTATTCAGTTCCTGGATCGTTTCCTTGTTGAGGGCGTTCAGCTGTGACGGGCGGTTGATCGTAATGAGCTCGATCTGGCCTTTTCTTTCGACAAGAATGTTATTGTACATTACTTTTGAATTTTGATGGGTAAATATAGGAAATAAGACAATAAAGGTAAGAAGTGAGTCCGCTGCAAGAAATGAAGACAGCTGATAAACTTTTATTTGCTTCTCAGTCGCTTATAAATGCGGATCAGGAACATAAGACCAATAGCAACAGCGAAGAACCCAACCGTACCCTTTATCCAGTCGATGGAATTTTTCATCACAACCAGGAATACGATCGCCACAAGCCCCAATGTAGCCACTTCGTTCCAGATACGTAGGCCGTTTGAGGTCCAATTGAAACGACCCTTTGCCATATCGTTCATGATCTTCTGGCAGGTAAAATGGTACACTAAAAGTAGACCGACAAAGCCGAGTTTGATATGCATCCAGCGAGCGTGCTCACCAAAAAAATAAACATCCGGGTAAAGCAGGATCATCCACGTGCCAAACACGATTGTAAGGACCATTGCAGGGGTAGTAATGATGAACCATAGTCTCCATTCCATGATCTTGAACTGATCCCCGAGGATCCTTGCTTCTTCCATCGACCTGGATTGCGCTTCAGTATGGTAAATGAACAAACGGACAATGTAGAAAAGTCCGGCGAACCAACTCACCATGAAAATGATATGCAGTGCCTTGATAACGTTGATATCCATGTTGTAAATGTACTAATTTTGAATTTTGGGGTTTCAAATGCTCAGCCCGTCCCGATTGTATCGCTGGGTCTTGAATCCTATTTCTAGTGTGAAAAATAACACTTAGCATTGCTCAAAATCGATTCATGCCCAGACTTTAGCTCCTTCAGAACAGTTCATACAAATATCGATCTGGTTCCTGCCAGTGAGCACCGCATGTCGGAACCGTTTGTAGTCAGCACTCTTCCAGACCGCTTCAAAATCAGTGCTCTCCAACGACCCAAGCACATGCTTCGCGTCTTTGTCAAAACAGCAAGGCACAACTTTCCCGTCCCAGGTGAGCACACTACCCGACCACATTCTCCAACAATGATCACCGGTCCGATACTTGAGTGAATAAGTGCCGTCTGAATTCATTTTGTACCGCGAATATTTTTCATTGGAAGGCATGAGTGGATTACCTTGCTCATAATTATTGAGCTGAGCCGTCTTAATACGAACCTCGTCCACTCCCATTACTTTTCCAAGATCTAAAACTCCGGGAATCTCATGCTCATTAGGCTTGACCGCCAGAAACTGGAGGATGAGCTGAGGGGTTGCAGATCCTATGCTCCGTTTTGCCTCAACCAGCAATTTGGTCGCCTCGATCACCTTTTCCAGCTTGCCGTGAACTCGGTAATTCTCGTAAGTACCCTGTGTAAGCCCATCCAGAGAAATGATCAGTCTATCCAGCCCTGAATTAACGATCTCCTCAGCCTTCTTGCGATCAATGAAATGTGCGTTGGTAGAGGTCGCCGTGTACATCCTGTACTTTTTCGCCTCCCGTATCAGCTCAAGAAATTGAGGATGCAAGAATGGCTCTCCCTGGAAATAGTAGTTGATATAAAAGACGCTGGGACTTACCTGTTCCAGCATTTTCCGGTGCAGCACCAAATCGAGCTTTCCGGTTGGACGTGTAAATTGTTTTAATCCACTTGGACATTCCGGACAACCCAAATTACAAGCAGTTGTGGGCTCAATGGACAACGAAAATGGCTTTCCCAAAAGAATGGGTCTCTTCACCAGGCGAGACAAATAATAGGAAATACGGAGTGAGAGCAGGTTCATCACACGACCGGCTGTCAGGCACTTCAACATATTCAGATTGTCCCTCCAAACTGACATTTTCCAAAGATAGAAGAAGATTGATTCGATCCGGTCATGAACGAGAGGAACAAATAAGAAAGTTTAAACTAAAAATTGATTTGTTTAATGTCTGATCCGGAACCATCTACATTTCTAAACAACACAGATTTTATTGGATATTAACTATGCGTACATTGTATTTTTTTATATTTTCACCCTCAAATTTGTTTGAATGAAAAAACTTATACTACTGCTAACCATTGTTCTAAGCTCTCTTTTATCGTTTGGACAGGAAATAAAGTTATCGGGAACTGTTCGTGATGCATCATCCGGTCAATCTATACCTTTCGCAAAGGTTATCATCAAAGGCAAATCTTCCGGTGCAGTCGCCGATGACAGCGGGAACTTCGCACTTGTTTTGAATTATTCCGATTCTGTGAACAGCTTCACGCTTGTTGTGCGC
>JBKCAB010000330.1:0-3077 GCA_046307935.1 Bacteroidota bacterium
AAAACAGGCGTTTCTGGTAAACAAAAACTGGTTTCATTTTTTAAAAACAGTCGGTTCAGGGCATGCCCTGAACCGACTGTTTTTTAAATCAAATCATTCCTCCTCAAAAACCCTTTCCACCATTCCATCTTCATAGATAAACAGCAATACCGTATTCTTCCGGAAAGGAGTTTCACGTCCGTTGAGATCGGTGATCTTCAGGAGTTTTTTGTTAGCATTTGTATTTAAATCTTCAATTCCCAGGTCATCAATCACAGTCACTACAGCAACATCGGTTGTGTCTTCACAGTTCCCATCGGTCACGATACATCTGAACTGCTGGTTGTTGTTTGAGATCGTTACATTGTTAACAGTCAGTGTGTTAGTTGTAGTTCCCGAATACTGCCCGGCATCACTCAGGTTCTGGAAGCCTAGTCCGAGGTTTGTTTGCCACAGGTAAGTTGGAGTTGTCACAGAGCTCGTGACTGAAAATTGTGTTGTTGTTGTTGCTGAAAGATTTAGAGATTGATTAACGGGCTGGGAGCTAATGGTATTGTTACACGTGTTGTAAAGTTGATCAATTTCTGTAGATGAAAGTGCTCGGTTCCAAATACCTATATCATCAATCTTACCGTCAAAAGGACCCCAATGTCCATTGGCCTGAAGGGATAGACCAATGGAAATACCGGAATTGCCAATCGTATTAATTACTATACTTGGATCGTTTGTAGTACATACCAAAATACCATCAATGTAGATTTTCAGTGTGCTTTGCGAGTAGGTCATAATTAATTGACTCCACTGATTGACAGGAATAGTTTGAGTAGTTGAACAATAAGAGTTTGGAGCGGATGATGGTGATTGTTCTATTACAGCACCAGTTACTATCGCACCCCCTGCGCTTGTGCCGTGAAGAATATCCAATGTCCATGATTCACCACTAGGGTTGCTATAACCATATTCAAATCGTCTAATTACCGACAACCATTGTGGACTAATGGAAGCACCATCAGATGCTCTGTTTACCCATGCAGAAACAGTAAATTCGGTGAAATTAGAAGACGGATTGTAGGGGATATAGATAAAATCCCCATTAGCACCCCAAGTCCAATTGTTCACATTAAAATTGTACGAGCTATTTGAATTGCCAAATCGATCTGTCGTTAATGTTGCACCAGTAACCGTTCCATTATTCCCATTTCCACTTTCATCATTCGCATTGCCATTAAACGGCCACCAGCCAACCAGGCCATTTATTGGGACGTAGTCGGGCACTTGCGCAAAGCCCGAAAAAGGAGTAATGAATAGGCAGTAAAGACTTACTGCAGTAATTAATTTAGAGAGTTGTTTTTTCATGGTGAAAGAGTTTATTGTACAATAATAAACGTTTATTTCTCATTATAGCGCATTTTATGTACATTTTATTACACACATTCCTGCTCATTTTTGTGCATGATGCAACACAGAGGAGAGATCGTGGAACGAGCTATACGACAGAGTGGTATGCCCCTCACGCAGCTCACGAAAAAACTCGGTAAGAGTCGCCGGTGGATCTACAATGCCTTTGAGAATGCTTCGCTTTCCATTGAAGTGATTTTAGAGATCGGTAGGATCATTCACCACGATTTTTCGAACGACATCAACGAACTCAAAAACTACCGCCAACTTACTACCGAGGCGGTCGAAATACACTATTCTGCCTACGGTGAAAACACCGTTGAATATTGGAAGAATAAATACCTGATCCTGCTGGAGAAATACAATGCGCTCCTGGAAGACAGGAACTAAGGATTTGATGGTTTGATGATTCAAATAAAATAATCTTTAATGCCGAAGGCAAAATTTTCGAATCTTCGTATCCTGAATAATCTACCTCCACTTGCTTGTTTTCCGTTCGATTTTTAACAGTGTGAAATAAACCGACTGTTTTCTCCCGCTGAATCGGGCAAATCTTATAATTTTGTGTTTCCATATTTGTGCACAAAAACCATGGATAAAGTTTCTTACGTGGGGAACGCGGATGTCAACGCGATCGATCATCTTTACAGCATGTACCGTCAGGACCCCAAAAGTGTGGATGTTGGCTGGCAAAAGTTCTTTGAAGGCTTTGATTTCGCCCGAACCAATTTCGAAGACGGAGGAGAGATCCCTGAAAACTTCCAGAAAGAATTCAAGGTATTGAACCTGATTAACGGATACCGCACCCGCGGACACCTTTTCACGAAAACCAACCCTGTTCGAGAGCGAAGAAAGTACGCCCCAACACTCGATCTCGAAAACTTTGGGCTGGACAGTTCAGATCTCGAAACGGTTTTTCAGGCCGGTGAGGAGGTGGGTATCGGAGCGGCAACACTTCGTGCCATTATCGATCACCTGGAGCAAACCTATTGTCAGTCGATAGGAATAGAATATACTTACATGCGGGACCCGGAAAGGATCGCATGGTTCAAAAATAAAATTGAGCTGAAGAACCGCCCACAGTTCGATCAGAACAGAAAAGTTCAGATCTTTAAAATGCTCAATCAGGCATCAAATTTCGAAGCCTTCTTGGGCAAAAAGTTTGTCGGACAGAAACGTTTCTCCGTTGAAGGTGGTGAAGCTTTAATTCCGGCATTGGATACCCTTGTTCAGAAAGGATCGGCGCTCGGAGTGGAGTATTTCGTGATGGGAATGGCGCACCGCGGACGTTTGAACACGCTGACCAACATTTTTAAGAAAAGACCACAGGATATTTTCTCCGAGTTTGAAGGAAAAGAGTTCGACAGCATTGACTACTTCGACGGTGACGTGAAGTACCATCAAGGCTTTACATCACACGTGACACTGCCAAATGGAAAAAAAATCGGTCTGACCCTTTCACCCAACCCATCTCACCTCGAGGCGGTCAACACCGTAGTAGAAGGAATCGCGCGCGCTAAGGTCGATCATGTCCTGAAGGATGAAAAGAAGATCTGCCCGGTATTGATCCATGGAGATGCTGCAATTGCCGGTCAAGGAATCGTCTATGAAACGATCCAAATGGCACAGCTCGACGGATACCGTGCCGGTGGAACGATCCATATTGTTGTCAATAACCAGGTTGGGTTCACTACCAATTA
>JBKCAB010000331.1:0-13030 GCA_046307935.1 Bacteroidota bacterium
AAACTTTCTTTTTCGAGCTGCTCCAACACTTCCAGACCATTGACGACCATGTGAGCACGGATATTCGACTTGGCGAGGATCGAGCTGATGAGCAACTGATTGAGCGGATTGTCCTCCGCGACAAGTATTTTACGGTCTTCCAGTCCTTTAATCAAAATTTCATTCTCAAGCTGAACAGAGGGCACGATCACCCCTTTTTCTAGCGGTATTTCAAAGAAGAAGGTCGAGCCTGAACCTGGCGAGCTTTCCACACCGATCGATCCTTTCATCGAGTTGACAATACCAGAACAGATTGCAAGACCCAGCCCGGTACCTCCATATCTTCTGGAGATCGACTGATCCTCCTGTATGAAGGTCTGAAAGATCTTTTCCTGATTTTCCTTTGCGATACCGATCCCCGTATCTTCAACCTCAAAACGTATGACTTGTTTGTCTATGAAATTCGCTACGATACCGGCACGAACTGTAATATGTCCGTTTTCTGTGAATTTTAGCGCATTACTAACCAAATTACTCAATACCTGACCTATTTTCAATGGATCCCCCACCAAATGAGGTTCAATAGCCTCATCCAAAACATAGCTCAGTTCCACCCCCTTTTCCCTCGCCACCGGGATGAAAGCAATGTGGGTATTGTTGAGGAGTTCAGCGAGGTTGACATCCACCTTACTGATCGTCAGGTGACCGGCTTCGATCTTGGAGAAATCGAGTACATTGTTGATCAATCCCATGAGATTTTTGGATGCAGTCTGCATCGCCTGAATGTAACTCAGCTGTTCCGGATCAAGTTTGGTTCCTTCCAGCAAGTCTGCCATTCCCTTCAGCACATTGATCGGTGTGCGCAGCTCATGGCTAATATTGGCAAGAAACAATTGTTTAGCATTCACGCTACTGAGCGCCCTTTCCCTTGCCTCAGTTAACTCCTGCTCCAGTATCTTACGTTCTGTTATATCGATATGTATACCGATCGAACCTACAACCTGATTCCGCTCATTAAAGATCGGAGAACCACTGATGATGACCCATTTCACTCCTCCACCCTTTGTGCGCAATCTCACCTCATAAATCCCAGCCTGCCCTTTATTTCGCGCATCCAGCTGTTCATCCAATCGGTGAAGATCACCATCGAAAGCAAGCATTTCACGCGCATTAGCTCCCAAAAGATCCTCCTCATCGTAGCCTGTCAGCCTGCAAAATGCCGGATAAACTTTCGTGATCCGCTCATCCTGATCCACCTCGATGAGACCAAAATCAAGTGCTTCAATGATCTTTCGGTATTTTTCTTCTACTTTCTTAAGACTTTCGTTTGAATTTACGAGTTCGGTTATATCTTGGTATTTCCAGATGTGTCCCTTGTAGACATTATCCTCAATTATGGGAATGTAATCCCTTTCAAGTACTCTTCCATCCTGCATGAACAGTTGTTCTCCAAAAACACTGACCCTGTCATTGAGCAGCTGATCGATCCGTTCAAGAAAAGTGGCTTGGTCAACAAAATTACCCTTGAATTCTTCTTCGACCTTCATAGCATCATATCCCAGCATTTCGTCAGGTAAGGCATTTAGGGCGAATATATCGCAGAATTTCCTGTTCATCAGAATGATCTTTCGCTCTACATTCTCCGCCAACACGCCCGACTGCATAGTGGTCAATAAAGTTGAAAGACGCGCATTGATGGTCAATAGCTCCTGCTGATAGCGCACAATCTCAGAGACATCTCTGATGTAGAGGTTAAAATACCCTTTGGTCGGAAAAGGGACGAGCGTAAGATGAAGGATCATTTCATCGAGCAGGATCTCGGTATCAAATCCGCGAAATTCGTTTTCGACGAATCTGTTGTAGACAGAACTCCAGAAAGGTAAATTCAACAGATCATGTTTCTCCATCAGTTTTCCTGCAGCTGCATTGGAGTAGAGAAGATCACCCTGAAAATCGATCCTAAGAATTGGCTGAGGATTTTGGTCAGGAAAACGAGCGATCTCTTCGATCATTGCGTTCTTTTCGACCAGTTCGTTACGCTGCGAGATCAGCTCATCCGCAATCTTGATGAGATCTTCGTTGACAAGCTCTTTCGAGCGCAATACCTGGAGATTATCCGTAACTGTGTCGTGGAGTGCGAAATCAGAGAAACTAAGATCATAATATCCAAGATCAGTAGTATCCACGAGCCATGGTGAGCTTAAATAATGGAGTTCTTCCGATTCAGACAGCTTGATCAGTTCACCTCTGAAACGAAGGCGCAAAGTTGTGGTAAGTGCTTCTGTTATGACCACAAGGTTCTGATGTTCACAAAAGGATGTAAAACTCATCTGTATGGACAGTTTCGGGCGCAACATCCGAAAACAATCAACAAATAGTCTGCCCTCAATATCTCCCATCACTTTTTTAATGGATCTGCCTGCCTTTGTTATTCGGAGATCCTTATCCAGTCGAATATAGAAAGGAAATAGCTTTTCGAGAGAAGAATCGGTCAGCGTAATGTGTCCATCCATCTTGTTCTAAATTAGGCGAATGTCGAAGGTGTCATGCCAAACCTGTTCTTGTCGGTTCTCTATGTGTTGAATCTCGATCGCCTCATCATACATTTTCGAGATCCCGTAGATCAGCCCGATAACAAAATGGGTCAATCCTTTGCGCTCCGAGTAATAATGGAGACGCATAATATTTTCATTCACGCGCTCAACGGCAAATTCAGGTGGATTCAGGTTTGGATAGATCAGCATGATCCTGCTGTGAAAATTAGGCAAGTTGATCAGGAACTCTGTAAAACTATTCCCTCCGGACTTCATGAGGTCGCCATATTTTTCAGCACCCGTTTTGAGTATCCAATATTCTCCAAAAGCTTGCAGGATCTCGTCTGACGAAATGTCCAACTCTTCAGATGCTGCAGCCAAAAGCTCAAAGGTAATATTGTCTTCGTAGGGTTGATTGCTGACAAAATAATCCTGATCAACCCCCGAACTTTTTTTAATGGCTTCCCATTTTTCTACACCGTAATGATCAGTAATAAGGCCATAAAAAGACTGATTAACAATACCGTACATAATAAAAGCTATATTTTACCTTCTTTCAACATCCGATAGATGGTCGATTTTCCAACATCCAGTTTCTCGGCGACTTTGAGTACATTGTTGTTGTATTTGTCGAGGTACCATCTGATGATCTTGTTGTTGTATTCTTCAAGGGACATTTCAGTTTTAAGAAGATCGTCAATTTCTGCCGCATTTGACAGCATGATATCATTTGAATCGATAGTCTTTCCCTCACTCATTACTGCGGCGATCTCAACTGTTGCCCGCAATTCACGGACATTACCCGGATATGCGTATGACATGAGCTTTTCGGACGCAGCCGCGCTAAACTCTTTCTTACGGAGCTGGTTTTCTGCACAGAAATTATCCGTAAAATACCTTGCCAGCAACAATATATCACTTCCTCTTTCTCTGAGCGGAGGCATTTCGATACTGATCCCGAGTAGGCGATAGTAGAGATCCTCTCTAAATCTTCCTTCTTTCACTTCTTTCAGCAAATTTCTGTGCGTTGCTGCAACTATCCTCACATCGACCGGAATGTTCTTATTGGAACCCAAACGGCAAACTTCTCTTTCCTGCAATACCCTCAAAAGTTTGGCCTGCATATTCAGATCCATTTCACCGATCTCATCCAAAAACAAAGTTCCACGGTCTGCCTCCTCAAATTTGCCGGGCTTTGTTCTGTCGGCACCGGTGAATGCACCTTTTTCATATCCGAACAGCTCACTTTCAATGAGCTCGCGTGGAATGGCCGCCACATTGATCGCAATAAATGGCTTCTTCCTTCTTTCAGAATTATAATGAACCGCCTTAGCGACTAGCTCTTTACCTGTACCGGTCTCTCCTGTAACCACTACGGTAATATTCGTACGCGTTGTTTTTTCCAATAATGAGAATACCCGCTGCATCGGCGCACTGGTGCCTTTGAGATAATTCTGAAAGGCAAATTTAGCCGTAACTTCTTCCTGGAGTTGTCTAACTTCCTCCTGCAGATCCGATCGCTCTATTGCCTTGTGCGCCAGTAACCAGAGCTTATCCATGGCAACTTCACCCTTGGGTATGTAGTCATATGCACCATTTCGCACCATTTCTACAGCCGTAGTCACATCATCCTGACCCGACAGTACGATCAGTTGTGTACCGGGATAGTCGCTTTTAACCTTTTTCAACAATTCCAGACCTGACATATCCGGCAGTGAATAGTCCAGTGTTACAACGGAAGGTTTTTCATCCATTGCTTTCAAAAAACTTTTCGCATCGTTGAATACCCTCACTTCGAATTCAGGATCCATAGACAAGCGATGACCAACCATTTTAGCGTAAAATGGATCATCCTCGACAACAAATACCTTCTTCTTTCCCATTCCTGTAATTTTTTTCCCAATATAGGAATAAATTACAAAAGCAATCTATTAAATCACGATGAATGTGCAATCACCCTTTCTCTGAGAGCAAATTGTAGGATCTGATGAAGGAATTGATGATCGATCTGTTTTGAACAATTCACCTTTGGAGCTGAGGGCTCATTGCTCAAATTTACTTTCCTTGCTTGATCACTTTAAAGGTCGAACCGTTTATCTGGATGATATAAACCCCATCTGAACAATTGCTAATATCCAGCATATCCTCATTCAAAACAAATGGTTGCGGTTTACCGGAGAGATCTGTTACCAAAACATGCTTTACAATACCTTTCGTATTGCCGATCGTCATTTGACCATTTGTTGGCACCGGACTTAAAACAGGTGTAAACGCTACTGTTTCCTCTAGTGTGAGCGCATTCAATTGAAAGGGTGCACTTTCGGTTGTACATCCATTTTCATGCGTAACAACGACGGTGTAAGCTCCGTTCGCTGTGGCATTGTACTGAGCACCATTCGCGCCAGAGATAAGGTTACCGTTCAAGTACCACTGATACGCCGTGCCCGTTACGGAAGAGCTCAGTAAGGAACCATTCGCATTGATCACGGGAAGGGGATTAGCTATACAGGTGGTTTCTGCTGTAAAACCATTTCCACCTCCGGAAAGCTCAATGAATTGATCATAGGAAGTACAGTCGTCACGCAACGTGTAGTCGAGCCAGAGATCCAGTAACGTATAGGTGATCGTTTGCTGTTCTGCTCTCGAAATGGAAATACCAAAGGAAGAAGTGGTCTCCCCAAAGTCACAGTTGAAGTTACTGTTCGCAAAATAGCAATGTGCACCTCCCGTAATACTCACGAAAGTCTTACAATCCGAACCCAGTGCGTCAAAAATTGGAATGTGGTGCACATCTGGCGGGGTAACACCATCCGCAGAACCGGAGAAGATGAGTGAAGGCACGTTCACTCCGGCCGCTGCAGAAATTGCTGATGGTGTCGTTTCAGCCGGCGCCAGACCAATCACAGTGCGAATATTGGTATTCCCGTTCGCTGCGAGCATGGATGCCCCACCTCCCATTGAATGCCCCATTATACCGGCATTTCCATTGAGTTTACCCTGGAAAAGGGATCCCGAAGTTGTATTCAATGCAAGCATACGTTGTGAGACCAAACTCAGATCGAGTCCAAAATCACCATGACTTGGGCCGGGGATCAATCCTCCCTCTGTTCTCGGAAAAGCCAATACATACCCCTGAGCGGCATATCGCTGCCAGATGTTCTGGTACGCATCCCACGCCATGGCAAAACCATGTCCGAATACGATCACCGGAAATGTTCCTGTGGCTAACGGAACATTGTCACCCACAGTAGCTGCCGGATAATAAATCTCTGTTTGTATCTGCCTTCCTGCTCCCCCTCCGGATCCAAATCCTCCCGAACGAGCCGGATCATTGAAGGTGATTGTCGTATGACCCACCGAAAATTGAGCAAAACATGAGAGTATGAGCGTACTAAAGATCAATGTAGTTAACAGTTTCATTTTCTGATTTTTTTCTGTTACAAACATCGGAAGAAACTATGATAACCAAAAATGTCTGCCTGAAAAAACAGAACAATCCCAAAATTCAGCGGTCTAAGAGCAAACTGACCATACCATTTTGGATTGTTCCATTGAGGGATGATCGATCCTGCACTTAATTACCCCAACTTGAACGATCCAGGCTTCTGTAGTTGATCGCTTCTGCAATATGATCAGCACCGATGTTTTCTGCTTCATCCAGATCTGCGATTGTGCGTGAAACCTTCAAAATTCGGTCGTAGGCTCTCGCAGAAAGCCCCAGGCGATCCATAGCATGTCTCAGTATAGCTGCACCGCTTTCATCCAAAACGCAAAAAATGGCCATGTCGCCGGTGGTCATTTGGGCATTGCAGTACACTCCGTCCCTTTCGCGGTAACGGTCTAACTGTATTTCCCTTGCGCGCAGTACGCGTGCTCTGATCTCCGCTGACCCTTCCTGGGTTACATCTCCCGAAAGTTCGCGGTAGGAAACAGGCGTAACTTCAACGTGCAGATCGATCCTGTCTAACAATGGGCCGGATATCTTGTTCAAATAACGACTGACCACACCGGGTCCGCAAACGCATTCTTTATCGGGATGATTATGATAGCCGCAGGGGCAAGGATTCATCGCGGCAACCAACATAAATCCGGCCGGATAATCAACAGAGAATCTGGCTCGTGAAATGGTTACACAACGATCCTCCAGTGGTTGACGCATCACCTCGAGAACACCTCTTTTGTATTCCGGAAGTTCGTCGAGAAAAAGTACACCGTTATGGGCAAGCGAAATTTCACCCGGCTGGGGATTCCCTCCTCCACCAACTAATGCGACATCCGAAACAGTGTGGTGCGGCTTTCGGAAAGGGCGACGTGTGATCAATCCCAGACTTCCCTTTATGCGTCCGGCAACACTGTGGATCTTCGTTGTTTCAAGGGCTTCCTCAAGGTTCATTGGGGGAAGTATGGTTGGCAGTCGCTTGGCCAGCATTGATTTTCCCGCACCCGGTGGACCAATCAGAATGATATTATGACCTCCTGCTGCGGCAACTTCAAAAGCTCGTTTAATGCTGAGTTGTCCCTTCACATCCCGAAAGTCCACATCGTACTGCTCGGCAATGTTGTTGAACTCCCTTTCGATGTCCAGCTGTTCGGGTTCCAAAATTCGTTCTTCATTCAGAAAAGCAACCACTTCTCTGAGCGAAGCTGCACCATATACATTCAGTCCTGCAACGATCGCGGCCTCTGCAGCATTTGCCTTTGGAAGAACAATTCCTTTGAAGCCCTCTTTTCGGGCTTGAACAGCAATCGGCAAGACACCTTTGAGAGGATGTAGCTCTCCATCAAGCGACAACTCACCAATGAACAAAAGCTCATCAAAACGTTCGGTGCGCACCTGATCGCTAACTCCGAGAATACCCAACGCAATAGGCAGATCGAATACCGAACCTTCTTTGCGGATATCTGCGGGAGCCATGTTCACCGTGATCTCCTTTCCCGGAAAATTTAAACCGTTGTTCTTAAAGGCGGCCTTAATGCGCTGATGACTTTCTTTTACAGCACTGTCGGGCAAACCAACCAGGTAGAAATTGATGCCTTGTCCGAGATTGACTTCAATGGTGATGGTTGTGGCACTTATACCGAATACTGTGCTGCTGTAGGTTTTCACTAACATGCTAGGTAGGTTTTTAGGTTAATAATACCTTAAGTTAGCAAAAAAACCGGAGAAGAAAAAAAATGCAAGCGCAAAAAAAACCGGAACACAATGGCTCCGGTTCGTCTATTTCGTGAAACGCTTTTTAGCGCTTATGCATCGGTTCATCAGAAACAGTAAGCTTCTTTCTTCCCTTGCGACGACGTGCAGCGAGAACGCGACGTCCATTCTTAGTAGCCATACGGCTTCGGAAACCGTGCTTGTTCCTTCTCTTTCTTACCGATGGTTGAAACGTTCTTTTCATGTTCTAAGCTTTAACGTGTTCTCAATTTTTGGGATTGCAAAGATAGCCGATTTTTGAAAACTTCAAATACTCACAAGAAAATTATCTAAAAAATATAGTCTAAGCCGTGAACTACAGCTATTTTTGTAAGTTCAGCATTCAGCCTAATGGCCAAAGACAACAAAGAAAAGAAGAAAATCAAACTTTCGAAGGAAAGTTACCGACAGGCAGGAAAACTTTTTCGTTATCTGAGGCCATACGCTTTAACTTTCACCATAGGTTGGATCTTTCTCCTATTATCTACGTCAACCGGACTTATCTTCCCCTACCTCATGGGGAAATTGCTTGGCGGAACCGCCGGTCAGCTCTCATCGGGTCAGGATGCCTTCAAGTTGATCTCCATGGAGAACATCAATACCGTTGCGATCGCCTTGTTCGTGCTCTTTGGTTTACAGGCAATTTTTTCCTTCTTTAGAGTGATCTTATTCACGAATGTGACTGAAAATGCCTTACGCGATTTACGAAATGATGCTTTTTCTCGGTTAATATATATGCCGATGGACTTCTACAACCGCAACAAAGTTGGCGAACTTACCAGCAGACTTTCATCGGATATCACCCAGGTACAAGACACCATGAAAACGACCATTGCCGAATTTTTCCGGCAGGTGGTGATGATCGTAGGTAGCATCATCTTTTTGTTCTTCATTTCCCCTGAGCTCGCCCTGATCATGCTAGGTACAGTTCCCGTAATGGCGGTAATTGCTGTGTTTTTCGGGAGGTTCATCCGCAAATTATCCAGAGAATCGCAAGACTTTTCAGCACGTTCCAACTCGATCGTTGAGGAGGCCTTAACGGGGATCAGCAACGTAAAGTCATTCACGAACGAAATGTTCATTCAACGGAACTACTTCAAGTCAACGCAAGAGATCCGAAACCTGAATGTCAAAAGCGGTATCTGGCGGGGACTTTTTGTCTCTTTCATCATTTTCTGCCTGTTCGGCGCGATCGTATTCATTATTTGGCGTGGCTTACTGCTTACCCAGGGTCCCAATCCGGAGCTCAGTTCAGAGGGGTTCTTCCAGTTTATCATGTTCACCATGATGATGGGAGCCGCAGTAGGTTCTGTTCCGGAGCTTTACGCCCAGATCCAGAAAGCCATTGGTGCAACTGAAAATCTGATGAAGCTGCTGGAAGAGAAAAGCGAGCAGGAACTGCATTCGGGCACGCTGAAACCGAACTTGTCCGGGCAAGTGGAATTCAGAAATGTGAGTTTTTCATACCCACAACGCAGTGATGTTGAAGTATTGAATGGCATATCTTTCGTGGCAGATAGAAACCAAACGATTGCACTCGTAGGTTCTTCGGGTTCAGGTAAGACTACGGTTGCATCCCTCATCCTGCAGTTCTATCCGTTGGAATCAGGCCAGATCCAGTTTGACGGAATTCCCGCAAAGGAGATCGAAACAGCGCATTTACGGGGTCACATGGCGATCGTACCGCAAGAGGTCATTCTGTTGGGCGGAACCATCCGAGAGAACATTCTTTTCGGAAAACCGGAAGCAAGTGAGGCTGAGATCATCGATGCCGCGAAAAAAGCGAATGCCTGGGAATTCATCTCCAGTTTCCCGGAAGGTCTGGAAACACAGGTCGGTGATCGCGGTATTCAGCTGTCAGGTGGCCAAAAACAGCGCATAGCGATCGCTAGGGCGATCATTAAGAACCCGACAATCCTTCTGCTCGATGAGGCAACCTCAGCACTTGATTCCGCATCTGAAAAGCTCGTTCAGGAGGCATTGGATAATCTGATGGAGGGTAGAACCTCATTTGTTATTGCGCATAGACTTTCTACGATCCGAAATGCAGACAAGATCATCGTTCTGGATAAAGGAGAGCTCAAAGAGATAGGGACGCATGAGGCGCTCGTTGAAAAGAACGGTCTCTATGCAAAATTGGTCAGTCTTCAGACGATGGAGCTAAATTCATAATGATCAGCGATAATGAAGTGCCTCTATGACCCGATCAAAATAAATTAAGATCATGCATTCACCACCATTATTCACCATAGACGATCGATCAACAGTCATTGACTTCTTGAACAACAATTCGTTTGGTACACTCATTCAATCCAATGAATCGGAACCGATCGCTTCTCATCTTCCGTTTCAGATTCGTGAAAATGAGGAGGAACTTCTGCTCACTGCACACCTATCCAAAAGGAATCCACATGCACAACTGATTCGCAATGGGAAAACGGCACTGGTTACGTTCCTTGGACCACACGGATATGTTTCTTCTTCTGTTTATGATCATCCGAATGTACCTACCTGGAACTATCAATCCGTTCATGTTTACGGTACTGTTTCACTGGTATCGGATGTACAGATGAAGGAGCACCTGAATCAACTCGTAGAAAAACACGAGTTGAACCGGGATCACCCTCTGGAAATGGAAAAACTGCCTTCGGAGCTGATCGAAACGTATTTATCAGAGATCATCGCCTTCAACATCATCAGTTACAGAGTCGAAGGAATCTTTAAGCTATCCCAGAACCGTCATTCGAATGATTTCAAATCGATCATCGCCGACTTATCAAAGACACCTCAAAATGATGCGCTAGTGAAAGCGATGCGCGATTCACAAAAATGATCATGCGTGCTCTTTGAATATCTTATTGAGCCACCTCAGCATAGCGAACATCAGCACGGCTGCAGCCAACAGCAACACAAAATTGACATAAAAGAAGTTGGCCTTGTTCTCATAACCGTCCCACAAACTGCTTAATACACCCGATAGCTTATTTCCTATCGAAGTCGCCAGAAACCACCCCCCCATCATTAATGCAGTAAGTCTCGGAGGACTGAGCTTACTCACAAGGGAGAGTCCCATAGGGCTCAGAAACAGTTCACCGATCGTTATCACGGCATAGGACATGATGAACCACCATGCCGATGACTTCACCGCACCATTATCCGATGCGTACACTGCGCCAACCATCACGAGGCAAGACAACGCAGAGATCACCAGACCGAAAGCGATCTTGGCCGGTGTGGTCGGCTCTTTACCCCTGCGATTGAGGAATGCAAAGAATGCCAACACCAGCGGCGTGAGCGCAACTACCCAGAACGGATTCACGGATTGAAAAAGATTGGTATTGAATGCATAAACTGCCTCGCCTTCCGATGGTTTGTGTTCATCTTTCAAGTTCTTGTAATAAGAAGGATAATCGATCTCTTTCTTGGTTTTATCCTCAATACGGAACTGATGGTCCATCACTACGACAGAATCTTTCGTGTAGGAGATGGTATCTACTAAATAAAGTCCCTTCATCGTTGAAAGCATCGGTTGTGGGATCTCTCTGTCGGTATAGCGGTCGGCCCATGTATTCAAGGTAGATCCGTTCTGTTTAAAAACTGCCCAAAAGGCGATCACCACGGCAAAAATGGCAAGCATTGCTGCGATCGGTCTCTTTTCTTCTGCAGGAGATTTGGCAAGTAAACGTCCGTAGAAGAAAATAACCGGAATACACCCGAACAGGAAAGCATCTGTCGTTCGACTTCCTACCAGTGGCTCAGGAAGGAAAAAACCGATCAGTCCGAAACCTATTGCCGGGAGCAGGATCACTCCGAAAATGTTCAAGAGTGACATGTCATTTTCCGATCGCGGCTTTATGATATCTGCATGCTTGAAATGGCGCGTTCCCGCCCAAAAGATGATGATCCCGATGAACATCCCAATACCGGCAGCAATGAACGCAGCTCCCCAACCTATCGTATTTTGCAAGGCAGCACCGAAGAAATTACACACGAATGCACCGATATTTATTCCCATGTAAAAAATGTTGTATCCTTCATCTTTCAGGGACTTGTATTCACTTTCGTTGTAGAGATTTCCGAGTAAAGTAGAAATGTTCGGTTTAAAAAAACCATTTCCGAGAATCACCAGAAACATGGCCACATACAACATATTCAGGTCATGAATCGACATGAGGCAATACCCAACTCCCATCAATAAACCACCGATCGTGATCTAACGCCTGTACCCAAGCACTCTGTCTGCCAGTAATCCACCAATAAATGGTGTGAGGAAAACAAATGCGATAAAGGTCCCATAGAGATCTGATGCCTCAGCTTCGGTCATTGCGAATCCTTCTTCAGCATCTTTGAGATACAGCGTGAAGATCCCGATCATAAGGTAGTAACCAAAACGCTCCCACATTTCGGAGAAGAAGAGATAGGGTAATGCTTTCGGATGCTTTAGCTTTGCCATAGGGTATCGTAATTTTTGTGGACAAACATAAAAAAACAGTCCCTCGGAGTGAAGGACTGTTCCAAATATAATCTTTTAGATAATTATTTCACACCGTGCATCATCTGCGACAGCTTTCTGGAGAGAATTAACATTAGCACACCCAGTGCGATCACGAACACAGCGATCGAAACGAAAATGGTAGCCGCTCCAAGCTTTTCTACATACGCTGCAACGAAACCACCAATGATATTTGCTGCAAATGACGATAGAAGCCACACTCCCATCAGCATGGAGGCAAGCTTCACCGGCGCGAGCTTTGTCACAACCGAAAGTCCGACTGGAGACAAACACAATTCACCGATGGTGTGGAAGAAATATGTCATCACCAACCAGATCAGCGCTGCCTTCTGTGTCACCACCTCTGCATCACCGGAACCCGTTGTTTGTACACCGAATGTCGCCACCAACATAAAGAGGAATCCAACACCCAATAAAATCATTCCCAAAGACATCTTCACCGGCGTGGTAAGTCTACGTCCATATTTCGAGTTCCAGAACCAGGCAAACAAAGGTCCCAGCGCAACGATGAACAGCGGATTGACAGACTGAAAATAGGTCGTCGGAATTTCCCATCCGAAGAAATTCCTGTTGATGAACTTATCCGTGTAAATGGTCATCGATGAACCTGCCTGTTCGAAACCAGCCCAGAAAAAGATAACAAAGAAGGTTAGGATGAAGATCACCGTCATTCGCTGTTTTTCTTCCTTAGAAAAGCCCTTTTTGTCATCAGATAAATTTTTCACGTCATCAACGATCTCCGTAACTTCCAATGTAGCTGATTTGGCTGGCTGTGTTCCGATCTCCAAAAGGTACTTCTTCGCCAACATATTG
>JBKCAB010000332.1:0-1395 GCA_046307935.1 Bacteroidota bacterium
GTTGGTAAGCTCTGGAAGACTGTAAACGGTGGAATCACATGGGACCAATTGACAATACCTTCTGGAAACAGCCGCCGTATGTTGCTGACAATTGATCCGACCGATGCGAACAAGATCTGGATCGCTTATCCTGGCGGTTCAAACGGAAATAAGGTATTTCAATCCACAAACGGAGGTCAGGTTTGGTCAAGTATCACTCCTTCCCTGCTCAATAATGAATCGATACAGACTTTGGTTCATGTAGCAGGAACAAATGGTGCATTGTATGCGGGAACATCCCGTGCTGTATATTATCGGGATGAGGCTGGCAACTGGTCGATCGACAATGCAGGTTTACCTACCTACACGAACGTGAACATCATCCGTCCATTCTATCGCGATGGAAAAGTGAGACTGGCGAGCTACGGAAAAGGGATCTGGGAAAGTTCGTTAAGCGAGCAGCCATCGCTACCAATCGCAAGAATCACTGTCGATAAACTTTCTCAGACCGTGCTGTGTGCGTCCGATTCATTTTACTTCGAAGACCATTCTTTCCTGAATCATCTGAATGCCAGCTGGTCATGGCAATTTCCCACCGGAACACCATCCAACAGCTCAGAAAGAAACCCTGCAGTCTTCTTTAACGCGGAGGGCAATCATCTTGCCATCCTGACAATTACAGACGGAAATGGTAATCAAGATGTTGATTCCCTCTTTGTCAGCGTTACAAACTTCGATGCTCCATCGATCGTTACTGAGGATTTTCAAGGAGCGTTCCTACCTGAGGGATGGTTTATGACCAATGTTGACAACAACGGGCAATGGTCCCTGAACAGTTCAGTGGGGGGATACGGAAATTCGTCCCAAAGTGCTCATTTTGACAACTTCGGCATCGACTCACAAGGCACAACCGACGATCTTAGTGTATTAATGAATACCAGCAATTTGAGTGATCTTGAGCTCTCCTTTGATGTGGCTTATGCACCCTACGGAGGTCAATATTCAGACACCCTGGATGTACTCGTTTCAACCAATTGTGGAGAGACGTTCACGGAGGTTTATTCAAAAGGTGGAACGACCCTGGCAACCGCACCAACCATTGGTGAATACTTTACACCAACAGCCGCACAATGGAGGACAGAAATAATTGCGTTGAATAATTACATCAACATTGACCAGCTCGTCGTGATATTCAGAAACCAAGGACACTGGGGCAACGTGCTCTACATTGATAATGTGAACCTGCAGTCTTCGAATGCTGTTGCTGACAACAGTGCAAGCAAACCGGATATATTTCCAAATCCAGTGGTTCACGGTTCCGACATCAATGTTCGTTGGTCAGGTCAAACCATGAAAGTTCGATTACTTGACATGAATGGAAAAGAGCTGAAAAGAACGTCTGGTACAGATATGATC
>JBKCAB010000333.1:0-3803 GCA_046307935.1 Bacteroidota bacterium
TATTAGACCCCAACAGCGACGGTTATGTTTCAACCAACACCAATGGATTCAACGGTAATGATCAGTTGAACAATGAGTTGCCTTGGCAGACGTTAATTCCTGCAGGAACTGAACCAAATTCAGATGTACAGAACGGTCCAAACTGTGGGTTTACTGATTTTGTTGAATCATCAGTAGGAGGTATAGATCCTGTTTTTCATTTAACAACCGGTGGTAACTGGCTGTTTCGATTCAGAATGGCGAGCATAGCACCAAATGCAAAGTCATACTCAGTTATGGTGGATATTGACAATCTTATTGGTCCTGGAGATGATTGTTATATCCCTGGCGTAAATCCAGGTTTTGAGCTTGAAATTGTTCTGGCAACTAAATTTGGAGTTAGAATTTATGATCATCGATTACCTTGCGGTTCAAACCTTATTTATTCTTACGGGCCTGAGCGCATCCAGAAATCTATCGCTGCATCTACTGTGTGTAGTCAATTAAATTTCTTCCTTGAAACATATGTAAGTTGGGCTGATATTACAGCACAGTTTGGAGTTAACCCATCCACTCCAATGCGCTATGCGATTGTTGACAACATGGCTGCTGACAAATCAACTATCTGTAATCCATCTTCAGCATCAGATATAGGTGGAGTGGATGACAATGCTTGTGGTAGTTTAGAGGCTTGTTTTACGCAAATTGTAAACTTACAACCACCATGTCCACCAAACAGTATTTCTCCATGTATTTATTCTGCATGTCCTGTAATTTCAGGCACTCCTATTTCGGCGGGAGCCACCTCGATTAGCGGAACCTCAACTGAAGCAAATGGAACTGTCATTCGAGTTTATGTGAATGGCGTTTTAGCTGGATCTGGATCGGTAACCGGGGGCAGTTGGACCGTATCAGGGCTGGCACCATTAGCCTCTGGCGCCCAAGTTTCTGCAACGGCTCAGGCAACAGGAGAGGTAGAATCTGGAACCAACTGTAACAATGCTCAGGTGGCAGGTGCTACATGTACCGATCCTCCAACGAACATTTTTCAATGTAATGCAGGTAAAGCATTTCGTGGCACTGCTCCTACTGGCTCGATCGTACGATTGTACGATTCAAACGGTGTATTACAGGTTCCGACCTCAGGGACTTTGTTTACTGCTGGAACTCCAAATACAATCACTGCAAATGGAGTCGGGCTAACGGCACCCGAAAACTTTTTATGGAAGTGCTCAGGCACTGGTGAAACAAGTAGTTGTACAGCGGGAGGTGGGCCTTGCATCAATGACGGAAACTATTACATTACTGCTCAGCTGCCTGGTCAATGTGAATCCTCACCCGTTTGGTTCTGTTTAGGACTCACTGGATCCACCAGTGTACCGAATATTATTACAGCTATTACAAGCTCCACATTGACAGTCACAGGTAATCTTGCCGGAAATATTGCTGATAACAACGGGGTGTCTATTTACCTCTACGTTAACAGCAGTCAAGTCGGAACTGCTACCACAACAAATAATACAGGTGACTGGACGATCAATGTTCCTGCCGGAACTTTTTCTCCTTGTGACGAGGTGTACGTTGTTGCTGCAAAAAATAGTGCCACTGCGCTTTGTCCTTCACTAAGTTCCGTTATTACAGTTACCGGTGGAGTGAGCACTGCCCCGGTTATCAACCAGCCAATTTGTGGAACAGCAACAACTGTGAGCGGAACATCTTCAGAATCAAATGGTTCGACAGTTACTTTATATCAGGGTACAGGCACAGCTACTGTTTTAGGAACAGCTACTGTTTCAGGAGGTATCTGGGAAGTCACAGGGCTTTCTCTTGCGCCAGGAACAACAATTACTGCTCGTGTTCAAAATACTGGTCTATGTGAATCACAAAGTGCTGCCTCGACAAGTGTTACGATCGGATCGTTATATGCTAATACGGCAACCATCACGCCCAATCCTGTACTGGAAACTTCTCTGAGTGTATCAGGAACAGGAACACCAGGAGATATCATAACTCTATTCAATGACGGTTGGCCCGTTTACCTTAATTTCATTGAATCTGCCCCTGCTGTTACAACCGTAAATGGATCAGGAAACTGGACGATCACTCTCACTGATGCAGGGATTTTTTACGCAGGTGGAACCTTAACGATAACATCCAGCAGTGGATCCGGATGTCCTTCTTCACCTCTAGATCAGACACCTATAATTTGTGCACCACCTAACACTTCTCTCACTGTTAATCCTGATGCTGTTTCGATTTGTACCGGCAGCGCAGCAACGAATATCCAAATTGTCAATTCACAATCCGGTGTCATCTATCAATTATTCAACAACGCGCTTGGACTGAACACAGGAAACTCCGTTTTGGGTAATGGGAACACGCTTATAATGTCTACAGCAATTTTAAGTGCATCGACCACCATATCTGTCGTAGCCATAAAGTCACCTTACAACGGAAGCTGTAACGCAACATTGTCTGAAACGGTAACTGTTTCAGTTTTAAGTGCTCCGACGATAACTCTTGGCTCAACAACTAACCCCAGTACATGTGGCGGCAACGATGGATCCATTATTGTCAATGGTCTTTTCAACAACACAAACTACACGGTGAGCTATACGCTTAATGGCAATCCAGCAAGTGTTTCACTGACTTCCAATTCATCAGGTTCAATTACCATCAGTGGACTTTCTGCAGGAACCTATACCAACATTTCTGCAACTTCCTCAGGATGCAGCTCGGCAAATTCACTTGCAGGACCAATTGTTTTGATAGATCCTACCGTTCCGAACGCACCAGTAATTGGTTCAACTACACAACCTACTTGCATCCTTACTACCGGTAGTGTATCAATTTCCGGGTTGCCATCCGGTAACTGGGTGATCAACCCGGGCTCAATCTCCGGATCAGGTTCAACCACCACAATTTCAAATTTAATTGCCAACAATACCTACAATTTTACCGTTACCAATTCATTGACTGGTTGTGTTTCGTCCGCCTCTGCTTCAGTTGTAATAAATAGTATTCCAAGTCCACCAGCAGCCCCGACGGCATCCGTGACTACCCAGCCGACTTGTGCGGTACCAACCGGAACGATCACAGTAACTGCTCCATCAGGTGCAAACATTGTTTACAGTGTTGACGGAACAAACTACCAGGCCAGTGGCACCTTCTCTTCACTAGCTCCCGGCTCATACAATGTAACGGCCAGAGATAACTCGACGGGCTGTACATCAGCTGCAAGTGTTTTAACTGTAAATACTATACCTGGTACTCCAGCCACACCTACAGCCGGAATAACGGTGCAACCCACATGTGCAGTTCCTGTAGCAACTATAGTCATTACGGCGCCATCTGGATCCAATATCAGTTACAGTATTGATGGAGTAAATTACCAGTCAAGTGGAACATTTACCAATGTCGCTCCTGGGATAACCTATTCAATAACTGCTTTTGACAACCTTACCTCGTGTGTTTCAAGTCCGCCACTTTCATTGGTTGTAGATGCTGCGCCTAACTGCCCACCGGTAGCTAACAATAACACTACCTCTACTAATGAGGACACACCTGTTACGGTCAATGTCTCTTCAAATGACACAGATTCTGACGGCACCATCAATGCCGCTTCTGTTGATCTTGATCCCACAACACCAGGTCAGCAGACCACTCTCACAACAGCAGAGGGAACTTGGACAGTGGATGCCTCCGGTAACGTGACATTCACGCCGGCAGCTAATTTCAATGGAACAGCTACTGCAACCTACACCGTAAACGATAACAGCGGGGCTACTTCTAACACGGCCACCATCACCGTTACCGTTAACCCG
>JBKCAB010000334.1:0-5006 GCA_046307935.1 Bacteroidota bacterium
TATCCTATAACGCTCGGAAAGCAGATTATTGAACCGGGTGTTCAGGCCTATGCCGGCCTTTGGGAAATGCCCAAAACCTCGTTGTCTTCGGGTGTAAAAACTACGGAAGACCTCAACTACAAAGACGAAAGGTTGGCCGGAACCTTTATACTTTATCCAAAACCTTTTGGTATTCAAGCTGAGTATAATTTTGGGAAAGGTCCGGAGTTTAACCCAGTAACAGACTCGATCGAGACACAGAAGCTCCAGGGCGGGTATGTAACGCTGTCCTATAAGCTCAATGTAAAAGGCCAGACGCTGTTTCCTTTCGTTCGTTATCAGTATTACGACGGAGGAAAAAAACATGAACTTGATGCACGCAGCTATAAGGTTGAAGAGTTGGAGCTAGGAATTGAATGGGAGCCGGTCAAACAATTTGAATTGGTTGTTATGTACACCATGTCTTCCCGAAGGTTTGAAGATTATGTGCTTCAGGACAATTATCAACGAGGTAACCTTCTTCGCATCCAGGCACAGGTTAATTTTTAGAAGTTATCATAGCGACGATGTTCAGGGGCTGTCTCAAAAGGGGCGGCCCCTTATTTTTTTACCTTTGTACCATGAATACCGGCGATACGATCTGTGCAGTGGCTACTCCCAATGGAACGGGAGCCATTTCGGTAGTCCGTGTTTCCGGTCCTGAAGCGTTGGCCGCAGTAGACACCTTGTTTGCGAAGGACTTGAAAAACGCGGCGTCGCATACGATCCATTTCGGTAATCTTGTGAATACCGCAGGAGAGCTCATCGATGAGGTGCTGGTCAGTGTTTTTCAACACGGCAAGAGTTTCACGGGTGAAGAAAGTGTGGAGATCTCTTGTCATGCTTCACCGTATATCGTCCAGCAAATTCTTTTAGCGCTGTCACAGAAAGGGTGCCGTCAGGCCGAACCGGGAGAATTCACACTCAGGGCCTTTATGAATGGTAAGCTCGACCTATCGCAGGCCGAAGCAGTAGCCGATTTGATTGCGGCACAAACGAAAAACGCTCATGATATCGCGTTGAATCAGCTGAAAGGGCATTTTTCTACAAAGCTGAAGGAGTTGCGCGAAAAACTCATCCATTTTGCTTCGCTGGTAGAATTGGAACTCGATTTTGCGGAAGAGGATGTTGAATTTGCGGACCGAACTGAGCTGAAAGCATTGGTCACTGAAGTACTGGACAAGATCCGTACAATGATCCACTCGTTCGAGCTGGGCAATGCCATTAAGCACGGGGTGCCCGTGGCTATCGTTGGCGCTCCGAATACCGGAAAAAGTACTTTGCTCAATCAGCTGTTGGGCGAAGAAAGGGCCATCGTCAGCAATATTGCGGGCACGACAAGAGATGTAATCGAGGAAACATTGAACATTGACGGGATCCTGTTCCGCTTGATCGATACGGCCGGTATCCGTGAAACGTCTGAGGAGATCGAGGCCATGGGAATCGAACGCTCCAGGGAAAAGATCCGTGCTTCGAAGATCGTACTGTGTATGGCCGACATGACGGTGGAAGGAAATCCGGAAAGCGTCGTGAAATGGGCAGAGCAGCTTACAGTTTCCTATCCTGATAAAAAAGTGATTGTGGTGGGCAATAAGTGTGATATTTCTCAAAATACAATTGAAAATTGCGATTTACCCCACGTTTTACTCGCGGCGAAGAGCGGTATGAACATCGATAATTTGAAGATGCTTCTTGCAGAGCTCGTCTTGGGTAATGCGGACCTAACAGATCAGGTGATCGTGTCCAACACGCGACATCTTGAGGCGCTCATGCGGACGGAAGAAGCGTTGGAACGCGCGCTTATTGGATTGCAAACCGGGATCAGTGCCGACTTTGTGGCAATGGATATCCGAGCAGCCATGCGTTCACTCGGAAACATCACCGGCGAAATAGAAGTAGATACCGACATACTTGGTAACATTTTTAGTCGGTTCTGTATCGGGAAGTAGGGACAACAATAAATTTATAATTCAACCCATGAAACACATTGTTTTTTGTTCCCTGTTGTTTTTGGTATCATGCACGGCTTCAGTGGACAAAGAGCAGGCCAATCAGTTAACCATCGCTTTAATAGCACACCCCTCATTTGCGATCACCGAGCGGCTGTTGATAGAAACGGTAACATCGCGCATGGTCAGCGCTTGTCCGAATGAAGATCTGTTTGGTAACACCGGTCCGGATGTTTGTAAAAAGGAGATCACCGCACTACAATACTTTACTGTTGGGGATAAAACTCGCTTGTTTGCTTGCATTGGATTTCCCTTTGAAGGGGCGCATGCAGATGTGGGCAGCAATGGATTTATTTTGATGGAGTACCAAAACGAGCAGTGGGTAACTCTCGATTTTCTGGAATATCAGGAGGCTGATGCAGCACAGTTTGGGGAAGCGCTCAAGTTTAACAGCCCGACTATTTTGGGTAAACAAGCATTTTGCTTTTACAGTTTTTATGACGTTACTTTCGCTGGTGATGGACCATATACCACATTAAACCTGTTTGGAGTCATTCTGGATAAAATTGTACATTTCCCAATGGGTGGATCAGGTGCCGATTCTCCGGAGTCTGAAATTTATCATTCTACATTTACGATTGTTCCCTCTGAAAAAAACGTATTTGACATCAAGAAAGTTACGGAATATGAATCCAAAGCAGCGCGCACGGAAATATTGGTTTATGATGCTCAGAAATCTGTTTATTCAGTATCAAAATAAAGAATTGGATCGCCATCTCTCCTTGATATAAGGGCGTTTAACAAGATGCAGATTATTTTTTAGTAACATCGCATTAAATTTTCTCCATGTTCTACACGCCAGGTTCCCGTTTACCGGCCGTAACGATGTTGCGCGGTTTGGCGGCGCTAGGCGTGTGTCTCATGCATTTTGCAGGAACTCTGGAGTCTGATATCATTCAAAATATAGCCCGCTTCGGAGGGTATGGCGTTCAGGTCTTTTTCGTTATTTCCGGGTTTATACTTCCTTATTCCATGGAAAAGGATCAGTATGCTTTGAAGCATTACGGGCGTTTCCTGCTGAAGCGGATCATTCGATTGGACCCGCCGTACATTCTGACGATCATTGGAATAGTGGCCTTGTCATATATTGCTCAATTATCCCCCTACAACACCTCTTCAACCATTGAAGTCACGAACGAGAATGGAGCGTTACATTTCTTTTACCTGGTGGATATTTTTGGAGGAACCTGGTTGAATCCTGTATTTTGGACCTTGGCCATTGAATTCCAGTTTTACCTCTTGATCGGACTCGTGTTTCCATTGTTCCAAAAGAAAAACACCTTTTTGTTGTTCATGCTTTTTACCGTAGCTTGTCTGCTGCCGATTTTCCTCAATGATGATCGTTTCGTGTCAGACCACTTGCTGCTCTTCGTTCCCGGGATTTGACTCTTTTGCTATGTAACGGAAAAAGTGACGTTGAATAAGTTCTTCGTCTTAACAGGACTTGTTCTGACGGCGGGATTTATAAAAAGTGGAATAGCAGGGGTCATTTGTCCTGTAATTTCAATCGGATTTATCCTTTTGGTGAAAACATCTTTTCGTCCGCTCATGTTCTTGGGAACCATATCATATTCTTTATATCTGATCCATACACCTGTTGGCACCGACGCTCTGATCAATTTCTTTCAGAATTTAATTACCGATCCGACAAACAGGATCTGGTTGGCCATCGCAGTTCTTCCGGTGACGATCGGGGCAGCGTGGGTGTTTCATGTGCTGATCGAAAAACCGGTTATCCGCTGGTCACGGGCGGTAAAATATCCGGTATGATCAAACTGTAGCGTTAGGTAAACGATGATGCGGTAAACGCTGGTTTATTCAAGTTACGTTGAACAAAAAGGGCCGCTCATTGAGCAGCCCTTTGTAATTCGAAATCAAGAATTATCAATTCTTCACAACACGGTGGATCGAACTTTCGTTCCCTGTATTGATTCTGATGACATATACACCAGGCGTGTAGGATGAAAGGTCGATTTGTCCGTTGTTGCTGATCACAGAAGTCTGAAGGACTTTGCCCTGACCGTCAATCACTTCGAAAACGGCTGTCTCAGCAGTCATTGAGACATACACGTTGTCGCGTGTAGGGTTTGGATATACGCTGATATCAGTCTTCACGATCTCATCGAGACCAATGTAGTCGATCACGACACAATCGGACGTGTCTGCACAACCGCTGGCGTTCGTAACAACCACTTGATAACTGCCGTTTACAGATGGAACAAACGTTTGAGCAGTTTCATTGTTCAACGGCTGTCCAGTTGCACAGTTGATCCATTGGTAGCTTGCGCCTGATGAGGCTGTGATCGTTCCATCTCCGTTGTCAGTAGCCGTGGCAACAGGGAATGGATTGATCGTCAATTCAAGCACAGCCGTAGAGTCACATCCTGCAGCATTCGTGAGCAACTGAGTGTAAATACCGCTTGTGGTATAGGTTACACCATCTGTCCACGTGTATGAGCCACATTCTGCCACTGTCGTTGTTGATGTGGTGCTGTTGTTGATCGTAAGATTGAGCGTGACCAATGAATCACATCCTGCTGCATTTGTCAGTGTAAATGTTGCCGTGTTGTTACTTGCGGTGTACGTCACGCCATCGATCCATGTATAGGTTTCACACGCAGTAACGACATCTGTTCCCGTATTATTGAGCAGGGTCAGGTTCAACGTAACCGTTGAGTCGCATCCCGCAGCATTGGTAAGCACAAATGTTGCAGTGCTGTTATCTGCGGTGTAGGTAACGCCGTCGATCCATGTGTAAGAACTACACGCCGTGACCACATCTGTTCCTGTGTTAGAGTTGTTGATGGTGAGGTTTAACGTTACCAAAGAATCACATCCGATTGCATTTGTCAATGTAAATGTAGCCGAGTTATTGCTTGCGGTGTACGTCACGCCATCGATCCAAGTGTACGAATCACAAGCCGTGATCACATCCGTTCCTGTGGTGGAGTTGTTGATCGTCAGGTTCAATGTCACTAC
>JBKCAB010000335.1:0-4483 GCA_046307935.1 Bacteroidota bacterium
GAGGGTTTCAAATTCCATTTCGAGCACCGCGTACAAAAGGTCGTTAATAAAGGAAAATCGGTAATCCTTACTGCCCTCAATAAAAAGAATGAAGAAATAAGCTTCGAAGCGGATTACTGTTTGGTAGCCGTGGGCAGAAAAGCATTCACGGAAGGATTGAATCTGGAAGCCGCAGGTTTAACAGTTAATCAACGTGGTCAGCTTGATGTCAACGATCATTGCCAAACTGCGGTACCACACATTTACGCTATCGGAGATGTGGTGAGAGGCGCAATGCTAGCTCACAAAGCGGAAGAGGAAGGTGTTTATGTCGCGGAACTCATTGCCGGACAAAAACCGCATATCAATTACAACCTCATTCCTGGTGTCGTGTATACCTGGCCTGAGGTCGCTGCAGTAGGAAAAACAGAGGAAGAGCTCAAGGCTGCTGGTATCAATTACAAAGTTGGATCCTTTCCAATCAAAGCACTGGGAAGAGCTCGTGCCAGTATGGATACCGCCGGACTGATCAAAGTTATCGCAGATGCATCCACCGATGAAGTACTCGGGGTTCACATGATCGGACCGCGAGTTGCCGACCTCATTATGGAAGCGGTCGTTGCTATGGAATATCGTGCTTCAGCTGAAGACATTGCGCGCATTTGCCACCCTCACCCAACCTATTCGGAAGCGTTAAAAGAGGCAGCACTTGATGCTTCGGATAAACGCGCACTGCATGTGTGAGTGAATTGACACAGAAAAAAGCGATCCTAAGGTCGCTTTTTTATTTTTTCAATTGATCTCTGAACCAAATGCCTGAATCCTTGATATAGCGTTCCTGCGTCTTGTAATCGACATACACCAGTCCAAATCGAGGTTCGTATCCTTCGCTCCACTCAAAGTTGTCAGTAAGACTCCAGACAAAATAACCTTTTACCGGAACACCCTCTGATTTTGCTTTAAGCACGAACTCAAGGTAATCTCTAAAGAACTGTATCCTTTCCGGATCGTGCACCTTGCCATTCACAAGTGAATCCTTTACACAGACACCATTCTCAGTGATCAGGATATCTTTCACGCCCTCGTAGGCAGAAAACTGCTTCATGACCTTGTAAATGCCCTCAGGATAGATCTCAAAACCCATTTCATTCACCGGAACATCGCGTTTTGTTGCGTTTATTTGACGGGCCCAAACTATGGGAATGAAAGGGCTTTTTTTCACGACGACACGGAAGTAATTCTGCAAACCGATAAAATCAAATGCAAATTTCAACCGATCTTCATCATCATCCTTCATGTATTTACGGATTTTTTTCAGAAAGGGAAGATCTTTTTCTGGGTAACCAAGTCCCAATGATGGTTCAATGAACATTCTGTTCAGCATAGCATCAAGTCGTCGTACTGCCTTATTATGTTTTTGCTTTCCCTTGTATGCGTCAACATACGAACAGCTGAAATTAGTTCCGATGATCGCATCAGGGATTATACTGCGTATGGTCCTTCCGCTCTCTGCCATCGCGAGGCAGGTATGATGTGTTGCTTTCAGAAAGGAAGACACGCTCTTTTTTCCCGGAGCATGATAGCCAAGCAGGTATCCGAGCCCTACAAACGCTGCTGGTTCATTGAACACCATCCAGTTCTTCACTTTTGTTCCGTACTCCTTTGCACAGACTGCCGTGTAATCACTGAACCACTTCACGACATCCCGGTTGGTCCATCCACCCTGATTATGCAAGGCCAATGGTAAGTCCCAATGATACAGGGTGATCCAGGGCTCGATCCCCTGCCGCTTACATTCATCGATCACATTGTGATAGAACTCTACACCTTTCTGATTGACTTCTCCCGTTCCGTTTGGCAGTATTCTCGACCATGAGATCGAAAAGCGAAAAACCTTAAAATTCATCTCCTTCAGTAGGCGAATATCTTCCTTGTACCGATGATAAAAGTCCACGGCCACATTCCCATTCTCATTGTTGTAAGTATTTCCTTTCTCCTGAGAAAATTCATCCCATATCGAAGGCCCTCTGCCCTCCTCGTTCCATGCTCCCTCGATCTGGTAGGCCGAACAGGAAGTCCCCCAAAGAAAGTCCTCACCAAAAGACCTGAACAATTCCATATCGTCATGTTTTCCGGACTGACCGGAAACAGACCCTGAGATCAACAATGAAAGTAATAGAATCCTAAGCATAGCAAAGTCATTAAAAAAGCGCCTTTCGACGCTTCATTTATTAATTGGCCAATACCATCTCATCGACCAAGTGACCGGCACCGGAATACACATCCATCACCCACATCACATAGCGAATGTCCACCACAATGTTTCGGCAACGCGACGGATCGAACATGTAATCACTCATGGTACTCTCCCAGGTGCGATCAAAGTTGAGCCCCATCAAGTGACCATGCTCATCAAGCACAGGAGACCCCGAATTACCACCTGTTGTGTGGTTGGAACCGGTAAAACAGACCCATAGATCTCCATCTTGAGCGTAGCGACCGTATTCCTTCTTCTTGTGAAGCTCCAACATACGCGGCAATAATTCGAAATCAGCATTTCCGGTATTGTACTTAGCAATGATCCCATCAAGCGTGGTATGTTCCGTGTAAGTCATTCCATCGGAAGGAGCGGATCCTTCGAGCTGTCCGTAGGTAATACGTAACGTGCTGTTCGCATCCGACCAGTGCTTAGCGTCAGGGAACATTTCGTACTTGCCCGCCACAAATGTCTTCAGGTAGTCATTCATCTGGGCTTGTACGCCATAATAATGTGGAATAACTGTTTCTTTGAAATAAGAGAAAAATTCCGTGTACAACTTGTATCCCGGATCTTTACTGATCTTTTTCAGGGATGATTTACCGAACTTGCTCAGGAAGGCAATATAACGTTCCTTGTTCGTGAAGATCGATTTGTCGAAGATCTGCTTACTGAGCACCTGAACATTGAATTTCGGGGTCATTTTCAATGCACTGTAATATTCAACCTGATTCAGATACTCTTCAGTCAACAGATCAAAGATCTTGCGGTCCACATTCTGATCGTAGTTCTTGAAGAATCCATCAGCTCCTTTGATTAGCTTGTCGAGCTGGGTATTCAGTTCACCCTTTTCAACGTACTTACTGTAGTTTACCACCAGATCATCGATCGCTCTTGCAAGCTTGTACATTTCAGGGCCGACATACAGATACTCTATCGCCATAGCGTATTGAAATTCCCAAGTACTCTCTTGTTTTACCAGATCGTTCATTTTCTTTACAATTGACCCATAACGCTCCGACCATTCTTTGTTCTTGGCTGCCATTTCGTTGTAACTATTCTCACGATCCAGCTTAACTGAAACCGCGTCCAGCCTCTTGAGACCGTCAACCTGGCCAATCCATTTTTTATAGGCATTGGCGATACTTGCCTGTTTCGCTGCATACTTAATGCGTACCTCATCTGAAGCACGCATAGCTGCATCGATCACACTGAGCGACTTCTCTCTCATCTTGATCCGGGCTGGTCTTTCTTTTTCCATGATAAATTTCAGGTATCCAGAAGATACATGTTGTTCAGTGGTTCCCGGAAAACCATAAACCATCGTGAAATCATTCACGTGGCGATCCTTGAAAGAGATCTTTAAGAATTGGATTGGAGAATAGGGCACATTGTCCTCAGAAAATTCGGCTGGATTGTTGCCCGGACCTGCATATACCCTGAATACTGAAAAATCTCCTGTATGACGCGGCCATACCCAGTTGTCGGTATCTCCACCAAACTTTCCGATTGAATTTGGGGGTGTTCCTACCAAGCGAACATCCTTAAAAGTCTCTTCAACGATCATATAGTAATCATTCCCGTAATTGAATGCCTTGATCTCAGCTTCAAAATGAGTACCTGTGATGGCGTCCTTTACCAATTGTGCGATGTTCTTCTTGATGAGCTCATCTTGCTTAGAAAGTGGATCAGCGCTGTTCACACCGAAAAGAACCTGTTCCGTCACATCATCGATGCGCACAATACGTGATGCTGTAAGACCTGGATTAGGAAGCTCCTCCGAGTGGTTCTTCGCCCAGAAACCGTTTTTTAAGTAATCTTTCTCCAGTGAAGAATGGGACTGAATCTGGGAATAACCGCAGTGGTGATTCGTTAACAGAAGTCCTTTGCCGGAAACAAGCTCTGCTGTACACCCCCCTCCAAAATGCATAATCGCATCCTTAAGACTGGAAGTATTTACACTGTAAATATCGGATGCACTCAATTTCATTCCCTTCGCCTTCATGTCTGATTCGAAAGCAGCGATCAGAGAGGGAATCAGCATTCCTTCCTCTGCAAATATCCGCAGGGATGTTGCCGTGATCAGAAAAAAAGATAAGAGGTACTTTTTCATATGTTTTGAGTTGAACGGTAAAAATAATGATTTCGGAGCAACCTTAATCATGAACCGAACTGCTGAACAATCCTCAAAAATTACCATTTTTGCGTTATGGAACTTTTGAATTTCATTTTCAGACTCGGGGTCGT
>JBKCAB010000336.1:0-4242 GCA_046307935.1 Bacteroidota bacterium
ATTATAACGGAAATGGAGTGATGGACCTGATCATTGGTGATGTTGCATTCAGCAATCTCAATCTGCTCATCAACGGCGGTTCATCCGTCAATACTAACTCTGACATGATCAGCTCAGATCCACTCTTCCCGATCAATTCCGTGGCGGTGAATTTGGAGATTTTCCCTGCTGCATTCTATGTTGATGTCGATTTCGATGGAATCAAAGACCTCATCGTCGGAACAAATGCGCGCAATGTCTCCTCCAATGAACTCAGTGTGTTGTTTTACAAAAATACCGGCAGTAATGATCAGCCAAATTTCGTTTATCAAACCAATGCATTCCTGCAGGAACAAATGATCGAACACGGAACGGCCACTACACCGGTGATAACAGATATTGATAATGATGGTCTTCAAGACCTGTTTATAAGCAATTTCTTTCGCCACAAAGCAGGTATGCTCAAGGAAAGTACCATAGCTTTTTACAAGAACACAGGAACAGCCACTGAACCTGAACTCACCTTCATCGATAATGACTTTCTGAACTTAAGTCAGACTAGCTATGGATTGAAGATCACACCAACTTTTGGCGACCTTACCGGCGATGGTTTGAATGACTTGATCCTCGGGCTTGAAAATGGCACATTGGTATTTTATCGAAACAACAGTTCGCCTCCAGCGATCGGCTTTGCACCTCCTGTTTTGGGAATGACCGACAATTCCGGTACCGTAATTAGCGTCGGACAGTATGCAGCACCCCAACTCTTCGATCTCAATGAAGACGGACTGCTGGACCTTATCATCGGAAGGAAAACAGGTGAATTGGTGTACTACAAGAACATTGGAACCAACTCCACTCCTTCTTTCTCGCTCTACAATTCCACTCTGGGCAACGTAGACCTCGCAACTGATTCACCGGATGGATATGCCTACCCTCATTTTTTCATGCACAACGATACAATCCGGCTTTTTGTCGGTGCAAGTGATGGAAAACTTCGTTATTATAAGAACATCGAAGAAAACCTAGATCCCGGTCAATCCTTTGAAATGGTTTCCAACAGTTATCTCGGGATCAATACAGGCGCCTACAGCTCTTTTGCCGTCACAGATATTGATGGTGATGGGCGACTGAATCTGTTTGCTGGACAGGATCTCGGAGGGTTGCACCATTTTGAAGCCGATCCAAACAGTACTTTAACGATCAACGAAATGGATGATGAGCTATTTATGGCTGTATTCCCGAATCCAACTGAAGGGAGTTTCAAAATCGTTGTTCATGATAAAGGATCCTATGACTTTATGCTTGCAGATGCCTTTGGGAATTGTTTGGTTACGGGAAGAGCTGCATCATCCGAAACCGAGATCGACCTGAATCATGTTGCCAAAGGCGTTTACTTTCTTAGGATCGTTGGTAATGAAGGTAGCGTAGCATTGCGAAAAGTGATCAAAAACTGATCAAAGCGCTAAAACCTTCTCGAGATAATTGGATGCACCAAATGACTCTTTCGGCTGAAATGCATAGATACCGAACATCGTTGAGCCACTGCCCGACATGGCAGCATAAACCGCTCCCTCAGCATATAGATTCCTTTTGATCTCTTGAAGAACGGGATGTGATCTGAATACTGAAACTTCAAAATCATTCGTCAATTTTTCCTTCCAGTCTTCGATCGGTGCACTCAAGACATCAGTTAGAGCCTGTTTTTGAGTGTTAAAAATGACTCCCGCATAGGCTTCCTTCGTACCGACGTGGATACCCGGATTGACCAGCTTAAGATAATATCCTTTAAGATCGATCGCAAGCCGGGAAAGCAGCTCTCCCCTTCCTCTTGCAAGTTGTGCCTCATTCCGAATGAAAAAAGGACAATCGCTCCCGAGAACAGATGCAAGTGATTCCAACTCAACCAACGAAAGTCCCAATTCAAAAAGATCGTTCAATCCTCTCAAGACATACGCGGCATCCGATGACCCCCCTCCAAGACCTGCGCCCATTGGCAGCTCCTTACGGAGATGCATGTAAACGGGAGGTATTCCGCATTTACTCTTCAGTAATTCATAGGCTCGCACACAAAGATTTGACCCCGTGTTCCCTTCAATGCTCAACCCGGTCTGACGAAACGTGAAGTCAGGGCTTTTGAGCAACTCGAGTACATCGAAAAAAGGAATTGGGATCATGCACGTTTCGATCTCATGATAACCATCCTCCCTTTTATGGAGAACTCGCAATCCCAGATTGATCTTTGCAGGTGGAAACAGGATCATGCGACAAAAATAAGGGAAACAGAAAGAAATTAGCTGCCTCGCTCTATGAATACCGTACTTTCACTTCAGATTAACAAAATGTCTCGACCTTTTTCGTAATTTTGATGCCGCAAATTAAACGTCTATGGGAGTATATCTCGACTTTGAAGAACCCTTGAAATCACTCGAAGAACAGATCGAGCACACAAAGGAGATCGGTGCCAGCACGGAAATAGACATGTCTGACAAGATCAAAGAACTTGAAGACAAACTGAAAGAAAAGACGAAGGAGATCTTCGGGAACCTCACCCCTTGGCAGCGGGTTCAACTTTCCCGTCATCCCGACAGGCCCTACACGCTTGCCTACATCAACTCGATCACAAACGGCACATTTCAAGAGTTGCACGGTGACCGAAACGTAAAAGACGACAAAGCGATGATCGGTGGTTTCGGACTACTCGATGGGAAGTCGGTCATGTTCATCGGACAACAGAAAGGAATCAACACGAAAATGAGGCAATACCGAAATTTCGGAATGGCCAACCCGGAAGGATACCGCAAAGCCCTCAGATTAATGAAGCTCGCGGAGAAGTTCAATAAGCCGATCGTAACCTTTATCGATACGCCGGGCGCATTCCCGGGTCTCGAAGCGGAGGAGCGTGGCCAAGGAGAAGCCATTGCCAGAAATATTTATGAAATGATGCGTTTAAAGGTGCCTGTGATCTGTGTAATCATCGGTGAAGGGGCATCAGGTGGTGCTCTTGGGATAGGTGTAGGAGACAAAGTGGTTATGCTTGAGAATACATGGTACTCCGTAATATCACCGGAATCCTGCTCTTCAATCCTTTGGAGATCATGGGATTATAAAGAGAAAGCTGCAGAAGCATTGAAATTGACTTCGACCGATATGAAAAAACATGGTTTGGTTGATGACGTGATCAAAGAGCCCTTAAGTGGAGCGCACCGCGAGCATGACGAAGCATTTTTGAGTGTTAAAAAATACCTCAAAAAAACAATTCAGGATCTGGAAGCAATTGATTTAGAAAAACGCATCGAAGACCGGATCGAAAAGTTCTGCAGAATGGGGGTCTGGAAGTAGACCGTGAAATTCTCATCTGATTACCCGAGCATTATGAGGACTTTTATCGCCATAATTACGCTATTCGGTGTTTATGGCTGCAGGGAAATGATTGATGAAACACCAAGGGATCCTGAAGCTTTTTCCGTTCGACTGCTGGAAACGGTCAGAAACAAAGGTCTTTACCGTGCAAAACTGGATACACTGAGTAATTCGTCCATCATTTCACTGAAAGGTAAGCTTGACTCAGACGCCAAAAAAAAAGCCTTTTGGATCAACCTTTATAACGCTTTTGTTCAAATACGACTTCGGGAAACACCCCAACGATTTTCTGAGAAAGAACTTTTCTTTGAAGAAGATCATTTCAGGGTTGGTGTCGCGCGTTTCTCCCTGAAAGACATTGAAAATGGAATACTCAATGGGAATTTTGATGGGAATTTCCCTGAATTATTGAAATCGCTCGCAGTGCTGGAACCGGATCCTCTGACGTACTTTGCTTTGAATTGCGGAGCCAGGGAATGTCCACCAATCGCATACTACAGTAGCTTTAAGATCAGTGAACAATTGGAAACGGCTAAAAAAGTGTTCATTCGATCAACCTCCGATTTTGACCCTTTTACAAACGAGGTCAGCACTTCTGAATTATTACAATGGCATGAAACTGCCTTCGGGGGACACGACACATTGATCAACTGGCTTCGCATTTACAACGTAATTCCAGCCAATACAGATCCCGATTTGGTGTTCAAGAAGTATGACTGGTCGCCAAATACAGCAAAGTAGTGGTTCACTCCACAAAACAGTGGCAACTTATGCTTCAATCGAATTTGATCAACAGTTCAGAATTAAAAATGGCCCTTCCTGTTTCAAATTAGTGAATTTACTTAATTTTGACTTTTTGGTACGACTACTTTTGAATACTCATTCATCTCAAACAATGCC
>JBKCAB010000337.1:0-2561 GCA_046307935.1 Bacteroidota bacterium
GAAATAATCGATACCCTTCGCCAAGACAACCGTATTTCTGTAGAAGATTTTTGTGATAAGGTCAACGAATACATTGCTCGTAAGGGAGCTGGATTCCGCTTAAACTTCTTTGTAGATGAAGTTGGTCAGTATATTTCGGACAACACCAAACTGATGCTTAACCTTCAGACGATCGCTGAAACGTTGGCTACTCGTTGTAAAGGAAAAGCCTGGTTATTGGTCACTTCGCAGGAAGACCTGGAAAGTGTGGTTGGTGATGATTCAAAATCACAGTCCGATGACTTCTCCAAAATTCAAGGTCGCTTCAAGATCCGAGTTCCTCTTACTTCTGCAAACGTAGATGAAGTGATCGAAAAGCGTTTATTGACCAAGACAGATTCTGCTGCCAAGGATTTGACTGCATTTTTCAAAAAAGAACAATCTAACCTTGAAACGATTCTTTCCTTCTCAGAGGCAGGAGTTCAATTCCGAAAGTTCAAGGATGAAAAGGATTTCGTTAGTAAATATCCCTTTGTCCCTTATCAGTTTGACTTGTTCCAACAGTGTATCAAAGAACTTTCGAAGCACAATGCTTTTCAAGGTAAACACGCTTCAGTGGGAGAACGTTCCATGTTGGGTGTTTTTCAGGAAGTACTGAAATCCAGTGCTGATTCGGATGGACATGTGATGATCAGTTTTGATAAAATGTTCGAAGGAATTCGTTCAACGATTCGTGGTGAGATCCAAAATGCCATCACTCTTTCTGAAAAGAACATCACGAATAAGTTTGCCATCAAGGTACTGAAGGCGCTCTTTCTCGTGAAGTATTACACGAATTTCAAGACAACTGCACGCAATGTCTCTGTGCTGATGTTGGAGTCTCCAGATGTGAACCTTAAAGAACACGATAAAGCTGTTCAGGAGGCGCTTAATCTGCTGGAAGCCCAAACGTATATACAACGGAATGGTGATTTCTATGAGTTCTTGACGGATGATGAAAAAGACATTGAGTCAGAGATCAAGGCAACAGACATAGACAACCAAAGTGTTACTCAATTATTGAATGAGATCATTTTTGATTCCATTATTGGAGAAGGAAAAATCAAATTCCTGGAGAATAAACAGGAGTATGAATTCACTAAACGGATTGATGGTGTAATACTTGGCCGTGAGCGGGAATTGGCGATTGAAATCATCACACCGAATTGCGACAACTTCGGGAAAGCTGACTTCTACAAGGCACAAACTATGGGTTACCAAACCCTCATGTTAATGGCATTGCCTGCGGATGAACGTATCTTAAATGACGCTCGATTGTACCTTAAAACTGAAAAGTACATCCGTCAAAACAATTCAACAGGAAACAAAGACTCCATAAAAAGAATTCTCTACGACAAAGGCCAGCAGAATGCGGATCGTAAGCGCAATTTGACAATGATCCTGAAAGAGGCAATATCAGCATCTCGTACATACATGAATGGATCTGAACACAATGCAGGAAGTAGTTCGGATGCGAAAACTAAGGTTGTTAACGCATTCCAGGATTTGGTCAAATTGGCTTATCCAAATCTTAGAATGATTGGTGGGACTCAATATACTGAGGAAACTATAAAAGGGGTCATTCGGTCAAAACAAGATGACCTTTTTGGTTCCGATGATCAGACCATGGGAGAGGCAGAATTAGAAATCTACAATCTTATTGTTAGAAGGAAAAAGCAATTAGATAGAACCAAGCTCTCTGATTTATTGGATCTTTTCAGTAAGAAACCTTATGGTTGGTACCAGAATGCCATTTTTACAATGGTTGCTAAGCTGTATAAAAGAGGTAAGATTGAGGCGAAACAGGACACGAATTTACTTTCTGATGAAGATTTCCTTTCGAATCTACTTAATAACAGGACCTATTCGAATACCTTATTGGACCCTCAAGTTGATTTTGACCAGAGACTGGTGAAGAAACTAAAAGAGGTTTATCAGGAATTGTTCGATGAAGCGTGTGCCTTAAACGATGCTCGTGACATTGCAAATTCGTTCAAGGAGAAATGTAAAAAGGAGGCTCGTGATCTCAATCAACTGATCGGTAACAAAGCAAACTATCCTTTCTTGTCTTCCCTGGAACCATTGACTGCTTTACTTGAGCAGTTGGCAGATATGGACTACAACCTAGTTATTACGAATATCAATGATTACGAGAATGATCTTTTAGATCAAAAAGAAGATATCCTTGATCTTATTCGCAAGTTCTGGAATGGTGAGCAGAAAAAGATCTTTGACTCCATTAACACCTATCTCAATGGTGATCAGAGCAACTTTGAATATGTGGACAATGCCGAGTTGATGATCCTTCAAGAGGTGCATAAGAACCCAAAGCCATTTGTGGGCAATACCATGAAGGAGGCTAAGGAGGCCATGGAAGCACTTCAGAAAAAACTTTTGGAGAAAATTGAAGAGGAGCGCAAAGAAACACTTGATCTGGTAAAAGGTAACATTGCCCAAATAGAGGCACGTGAGGATTTCCAGAAGCTTGACGATGCAAAAAGAAGAGATGTGTTGAACACGCTGAATGATATGATATCGAAGAC
>JBKCAB010000338.1:0-2902 GCA_046307935.1 Bacteroidota bacterium
ATCAGAAATGGCACCAACAGATATCGAATCATTGCGAAATTCGATTGAAACGCCTGCGATCACATTCGTTGTTTCCGATTCCTTGCATTTAATTACAACTGCGCCGGTTTGGGCAGCTAAAAGATTAGCTGCAAGTAAGAATAGTGAAATGACCGTTCGCATGAGGAGTAGGTTTTTCCTTAAGATGCAAGCGGTCATTTTTTTCCACAAGAATTAAGTAGAATGGATAAGGTGTGTTTTGCAGGGATTGTTTTTTTTGGGATACTTGGTGTAGAGGCAATGTTCGATATATTTCGAACACTCGAATTCGCGAATTCTAATTGTAGTAGCTCGACTAGGGCTCATTTTCCAGCCTAAAAACCTTTACATGGAATATCCAATAAAAAGACACTCAAATAAGCATAGTTTTGCGGCGGTTAAAAGCCTTTCTAAATGGTTATTTTTCATATATTTGCACACTTTTAGTGCAACTCTTTGGATAAAATCCTCCATAAAATCAGTCAAATAGGGCTTGAAACCAGTGATGACGGGCTGATGATCAACCGCAAGAGGTTCGTTATCTATGAGGCGATATTGATGAGTTTTGGTGGGATCCTTTGGGGTACCATATGCCTTGTCATCGGTAAAATGGAACAGTCTATCACTCCATTTGGGTATGTGGTACTTTCTGCGCTAAATATCTACGCTTTTAGCAGGTTCAAGAACTTTTCTTTTACACAGGGATTTCAAACCGGAATCAGTCTACTATTGCCAATTATTTTCCAATGGCATCTTGGGGGGTTCTATGCCTCTGGTGGAGTAATGTTGTGGTCTTTGTTGTCTCTGGCCGCGTCGCTTAGCTATAACAATGTCCGAACCAGTATCTATTGGTTGTGTGTGTATGTATTTCTCGTGGTATTCTCCGGTTGGTTTGATCCCTACTTTCAGCAGCTTTTCCCATCCAATTACGATCTCCAGTTCTCAATCGGGTTGGTGACCATGAACATTTCAGTCGTTTCGGTTCTGATCTTTCTCTTGGTCATTTTTTACGTAAGTGAAAACACACGTTCCCTGCAGCAAGTGAAAAAAACACAAGAGCTGTTGCTCCAATCGGAGCGAATGGCTGCGCTGGGGCAATTGTCGGCTGGAATAGCACATGAGATCAATACGCCGTTCGGCGCTATTAAAGCGATCTCACAGGAGTCAATGGAATTGTCCAGAGAACTGCTTAATTCCTTTTACGTAATTTGTCACAAATTGGAAGCAAAAGAGGTGGATCAGCTGTCACAGTTTATCACTGAATTTTCTCCCAAAGATTCCTACTTGACCACTGCGGAGGAACGTGCTGCCAGAAAGTCCCTGGAGACCGAACTGGCTCAGCTTTCTATCGATAATCCCAGGATATTATCAGAAAAAATGATCCGCGTAGGCATTTTTTCCATTCCAGAGGAGCTGAAAGAGCTGCTTAAAAAATTCCCACAGGAGCTGGTCGATGTGCTTCACCGGATTTTATTGGTTCAAAAAAACAATACATCCATTTTGACTGCCATAGAAAAAGCTTCTCGTGTTGTTGTTGCTCTAAAAATGTATGTGCATGCAACTTCAGAAGGAAACAAGAAGCATTTCGATCTGTTGAAAAGTGTTGAAACCGTTCTCACGATCTATAGTAATCAATTAAAGCAAGGTGTTGATGTTCGGTTGAATATTCCAAAGAACATTGACCTCTACGGATATGAGGATCAAATTGGTCAGGTCTGGACAAACATCCTTGTGAATGCTTGCCAAGCGATGCAGTTCAGGGGGAGCCTGACGATTGACGCAGAAAAAAACGGCGATAAGGTAATTGTAAAAATTGCTGACTCAGGAGAGGGAATTTCTTCCGAATTAGGAGATAAGATATTCGAACCTTTCTTTTCTACCAAGAAGATCGGTGAAGGTTCTGGTTTGGGTTTGGATATTGTCAGGAAGATCGTTGAACAACACGGTGGCCGCATCTATTACCGTAGTGAGCTTTCTGTTGGTACCACCTTTTATGTGGAATTACCGCTAAAATCCACCGAAGACGCGCATAATGTTTAATGATGAATACACAAACCGGCTCCGGATTGGGCCACTGAAATGAGCCATTATCTATGACGAGTGATATTATAATATGTGTGGATGATGAGCGTTCCATCCTTGAAGGCCTGAATCAACAACTGAATCGAGCCTTTGGTGATTCCTTTTTGTTTGAATTTGCTCAAAGCGGAGAAGAGGCCCTGGAATTGATCGAGGAACTGAATAAAGAAGGAATGCGTATTGCCTTTCTGGTCACAGACCAAATGATGACAGGAATGAACGGTAATGAGCTGATCAAGAAAGTTGAGACAGTTAGTCCGCAAACCAAATGTATCTTACTGACTGGTTACGCTGAGTCAGAAATCATAGAGGGTCTTTCCAACTCCAATTTATTGGGATGTCTTCCAAAGCCATGGGAGAGTGCTAGTCTAATAGCGCTCATTCAATCAGGAATAGGACACAGTTAATAGACCTATTATCTTTTTTTTATTCGTTTAAAGGAAAGAGTTGCGGGGGAGTTGTATGCGATTTTGTGATCAGTGTTCGAAATATCTCGAACACTCGAATTCGCGAATTTTGATGCTGGAATCATACATTTTAAAGGCCATCAAGCTAACATAAGTTATACTTGTAGTTCCTCCCAGTCGATAATTCTTACGAGCTTTCCTGATTTTAAGCGAAACGTTCTGTTATCTCAAGACTCATTTTAACCCACTTATTTCGTTTCCATCAATGCGCATCCAGCCAGTTCTCACCAACCTCCACCTGTACCTCGATCGGGACATTGATCTCGATTGCATGTTCCATGCATTCTTTTACGAGGGTTTTCATGATGTCTATCTCACTTCGGTGAACATCGAATACC
>JBKCAB010000339.1:0-5554 GCA_046307935.1 Bacteroidota bacterium
CAAGCATCCCAATCGTATCGTGATTCTCATGATTGATCTCCGGTCGTTTGTACTCTTCGGCATGCTCTTTCCTCCACTTTTTCCATTCCTTCCTGACTTCTGGAATCGGTGTCTTAATTCTTTCAAAACCCTGATCCATCGCAAATTTTTTCGCACCTGAACCAACAAGCATTACGTGCTGTGTACGATCCATTACCGCCCTGGCTACCGAGATCGGATGAGCGATCCCCTCCAAGAATGCCACCGATCCACATCTGGAACGTTCATCCATGATACAAGCATCCAATGTGACATGACCATCTCTGTCGGGCATTCCGCCGATCCCAACACTTCGATTCGACAGGTCGGACTCAGTTACTTTAACACCTGTTTCAACCGCATCGATCGCTGCACCTCCATTTTCCAAAACCTTCCAAGCCGCTTCATTGGCCGCTATACCATGGTTCCATGTGGAGATCACAATGGGTGACTTTTTTATTTGGCTGACAATCTCGGCCTTGTTCAAATACTGATCTCCCGCTCTAAGCGGATCGATCGTAGCAATGGCAGCACCGGCCAACCCTATCTTTAAAAATTTACGCCTGTCTGTCATTTGCACATCACTTTAGGGTTGAAAGCCACTTCTGGTATACTTTTGCCAGTTGCAAGTGGGTTGCATAATCTTTAGAGAAATTATGCCGGTGCGAGAAATCAGGTCGCGCCATCATAAAAATATAATCATGTTTCTTCCTGTTCAATACAGCCTCTATGGCGGATGCAGGTGTTATGCAGATTGGCCCTGGAGGCAATCCATCGATCTTGTAAGTATTGTATGGGCAATCTATGTCCCTGTGAATAAAAAGCAGACGTTGCAATCCATCCAGCTTTTTACCCCAACAGAATTTGAATGTAGGGTCCGACTGAAGCTTGATTCCCTGTTCGAGGCGATTGAGGTAAAGACCGGCGATAATCGGCCACTCCTCCTCTACTCTTGATTGCTCGGAGTAAACTATACTGGCGAGGGTAACCACCTCTGGCGCTGACCGCAACCCAATTGCCGCGATCTTATCCTTGCGCTCCTTGCTCCAGAACTTTCGGTATTCATCTGACATACGTTTAACGAATTCTTCTGGATCTGTATCGTAGAACATTTTGTATGTGTCTGGAATAAACATTGCCGGAAATTGCTCCTTATTGAATCCGAAAGATGAGTAGGTCTTCCGATCATTTAGATATTCGATCAGCTGCGTGCTATCCATCATAAGGCAATTGGCAACCTTGACGGCTATATCACTCATAAAACGGCAATTGTTAAAAGTTACATCAACTTCAACTTCGGCATTTCCGTTACCGGCTGCGTTTTTTTTGAAGCCGTTTAAAAGGGAACGGTATTGAGTACCCGGTTTTATAATATATTTACCGAGTGCTATATTCTCCTCGGAGAGCGCTTTGTATTCCCCCAATTCTATAAACGCCTTCTGATCTTTGATTATACCTAGACGCGCCAATTCTTCGGCAAGTGGTTTTAGTTTAGTTTCTTTCCTGATATAAAATTCAACCTGATGTTCATTCACAGATGTCAGACGGCTATTCATGAATAACATCAGTTTTGGCACGATGAAAATCCCTGCCAACAGCAAAATGACAATTCCGATCCCGATTATTTTCTTAAGCATAGCTGAAATATAATTTCATCAATCCGCTGACCGTTCATATTGAACCAATCTGTACGCGTTCCGACACGACGAAAACCACTTTTATCGAAAAGCTTCAAACTTGCTGAATTATCTGCCTGAACAGAACAATACAGGTTGTAAAGTCCCAGCACATCTCTAGCGTAGTCTATGATCAATTGCAAGGCCTCTCCAGCATATCCTTTTTCTCTGTCGCCCCTGTCCCCGATGAGAATTCCTATTGCGGCCTTTCCATTCCTGAAATCTGCATCATAAAGATCTACAGCTCCAACAGTTCGATCCGAATCATGCAAACAGATCATCATGCGGAGTTGTCCCGTTGATCGGATTTGCTGCTGTTGCTCGATCAGTTGATGAATTCCATGCAGTGAAAAAGGAACTTCCGTGTCAGTCACTTTCCAATTTTCCGGGTCGTTTTCCCAGATCATCAGCATTTGTGCATCCGAAGGTTCAACGGATCGAAGGAAGAGGGTGTTTCCTTTTAACATTTTCAAGTTCACTTAATCGACTCCTGATTTCGTTTTCACCATAGCTAGGTATCCCCTGATAACCAAGAGGTAAATTATACCCAAATATATGTTTTATTCCGTCCGTTTCATTGAGGTAATTCAAAAGACCGTTAAGTTGGGTGACATGTGAAGGCGTCTCCAAAAGTTCCAGAATTGGAGTCAGACATGTAGGCCCCGACGATGTTGCTCCCGTGTAATTTGAATACGCCGCGTAGATATCATCAGGATCGAAGGATATGTTGACAGATACGAGCAAAAACGGAATTTTCTTGTTCCTGACCAATGAGGCAACCTTTTCCACAGGAATTCGCACATCTTTACCATTCGATTTCAAACTGAAATACTGACCGGATGCAGAACAACCAATATGAGGAGGTATCTTATCGGCATACCATATCCATAGTTCCAGCCTTTCATTGGTTATCTCAGGGAATCTTTGAACTTGCTGAAAATCCATCAGATCCTGATTTTACCCGAAAAAACAAACTCAGCAGGACCCGTGAGCGATACTCCTGTAAAACCGTTAGCAGGATCATATGAAAAACCAACCTGCAATTGACCTCCTTTGACATCAACCAATATTTCATGAAGACCTTCCCTCCTTTTAAGTGCACCATAAACAATTGCACAAGCGGTTGCTCCAGTTCCACAGGATAAGGTTTCATCCTCGACACCTCTTTCATAGGTCGCGATGCTGATGTGATCACGATCTTTCTCCTCAAGCAGGTTCACATTGATCCCCTGCGAATGAAATCGTTCCGAAAAGCGGATCTTTTTCCCAAAGGAACGAATATCCTCTTTTTCCATTTCTTCTGTAAGGTGAACATAATGCGGTGAGCCCGTATCCAGAATGTAGTCCGAACCGAGTTGTTCAATATGCAGAACGTCTTTCATCTCTAACTTCACCGATCCGTTCAGCTTGAATGCACGATGTTCTCCATCCATCGCCATGAAGTTGGTATGCGCAACCGGTACGCCTAAAGTTTCAGCGAAAGCTACAGCGCATCTCGCTCCATTCCCACAAAAACTTTTTGAACCATCTGAGTTGAAATAATCCACTTCAAAATCATAATTTGTAGCAGCATTGATCCGGATCAGTCCATCGGCACCAACACCAAACCTGCGATCGCACAACCTGATAACCTGGGCCAATGAGAGCTTGTTATACGTCCCATCCAGATTATCGAGCATGATAAAATCATTGCCCGTTCCCTGATATTTCGCAAAAACAACCTCCATATGACGCCATTGATTGAACAAAAATACACGTTTTTAAGTGAATAAAAGTGACCGCATGCTTAACAATCTTTAACATGCAATACGGCAACATCAGGAACAATTATTGCGTTATTCGTGAGTCTAAAAATGAATAGAAGATGAATTACAACATTAAGACTTTAGGATTAGGCGTATTGGGGGGACTGTTACCTCTCGGGGCATATTTAATGTTGAACGCCCAATACGATCTGAAATTATCGGATCAGGTAATTGATGGTAACCGGTTTTATAATGCAAAGGCCGTCAACCTTACGGAGCAGGGTACTCTACCAGATTTCACCGGAGCCTCTGAAAACACCATAAACTCAGTAGTTCACGTCACCACAAAAGTTGTTAAAACCAGTTTTCATCGGGATCCTTTTCAAGAATTCTTTTACGGTCCGGGGGCTGGTGGAAGAGAATTCAAACAATATGGTTCCGGGGCCGGATCCGGTGTTATCATTTCATCGGAAGGATATATCGTCACGAACAATCACGTGATTGAAGACGCCAGTGAGATCGAAGTGATCCTCAACGACAATTCAAAATATGCTGCGAAACTCATTGGTGCTGATCCTTCCACCGACATAGCCGTGCTGAAGATCGAAGGAGAGAATTTCCAGCCTATTCGTCTGGGAGACAGTGACGGCTTGCGTATTGGTGAATGGGTACTTGCGGTCGGTAACCCATTCAATCTGACCTCTACTGTTACAGCTGGAATCGTTTCGGCAAAGGCGCGTAACATCAACCTATTGAGTGACAGAACCGGTGGATCAACGGTACCGATAGAATCATTCATTCAAACGGACGCAGCCGTTAACCCGGGTAACAGCGGTGGTGCTCTTGTTAATACACGCGGTGAACTTGTCGGCATTAATACAGCCATTGCGTCACAAACCGGTAGCTATGCTGGTTATTCCTTCGCTGTTCCGGTGAATCTTGTACAGAAGGTAATGCGCGACCTCATCGATTACGGGGTAGTACAGCGCGGCTATTTGGGTGTTCAGATCGCTGATGTAAATCAGGAGTTGAAAGAAAAAGAAGGTCTTCCTGATCTAAAAGGCGTCTTTTTGGCAAAAGTGATCGAAGATGGATCCGCTGAAAAAGCCGGTTTGAAAGATGGAGATGTGATCCTGAAAATAGGTAGCAAAGAAGTTAACTCGGTGGCGGAACTTCAGGAGGAGATCGGAAGAAGACGTCCCGGTGATAAAGTGAATGTCACTGTGCGTAAAAAGAACGGTGATGAAGAGATCAAGGAGATCGTACTTCGAAACAAGGACGGTGAAACAAAACTTGTCTCAAAAGAAGAGATCGCCCGTAACTTTGCGTTGGGTGCAACGTTTAGGGAATTGACCGACAAAGAAAAAAAGGAGATGAACATTCAAAAAGGAGTGAAAATTTCAAGCCTCAATGCAGGAAAACTTAAGTCACTTGGCTTAAAGGAGGGTATGGTTATCACGAAAATAAACAACGAATCCGTGGAGTCAGTGGAACAGCTTACCTCCAAATTGAATAATAAAAACACCACAGGTGTCTTGTTGGAGGTGCTTACCGAAAGTGGCAAGCGGGATTATGTTGGATTCGGTCTTTAATGATTCGTTTTACAAACAGATCAAGGTGTCACGAACGCTAAATTGTGCAAAAATTATTTGGAAATCACTTCCAGTTCGTTGTACCTTTGACGCCAATCTATCACATATTCATAACAATCTAAAGGGGATAAAGAGAGGATGAGACAGCTCAAAATTACCAAGTCGATCACGAATCGCGAAAGTCAATCACTTGACAAGTATCTACAAGACATCGGTAAAGAAGAATTAATCACAGCGGAAGAAGAAGTTGAGCTGGCAAGAAGGATCAAACAGGGAGATCAAAAAGCACTGGAAAAGTTAACTCGGGCAAACCTGCGTTTCGTTGTTTCGGTTGCAAAGCAGTATCAAAATCAGGGACTCACTTTACCAGATTTGATCAACGAGGGTAATCTCGGACTGATCAAAGCAGCGCAAAAGTTTGATGAAACCCGAGGCTTTAAGTTTATTTCTTATGCGGTGTGGTGGATTCGTCAGTCCATACTTCAGGCTTTAGCAGAACAGGCAAGGATAGTTCGTCTTCCAT
>JBKCAB010000340.1:0-2263 GCA_046307935.1 Bacteroidota bacterium
CTATAGTCCTTTGTTCTCTTACGAAATAAGTTGGATGACCACTTATCAAAGATGCTGCTTTGTGAAGATTAGAACCGTTAGCACCAGTAACCTGCCCCAAAAGCTTTACTCCATTCTTAGCGGCAAACTTTGAATACTTGCGATTCATCAACTTAATAATGAACTTCAAAACTCCTGGTAGATTCACTCCTGTTTTATGCATTTTACTGATTTCTGGAAATGTGGTGGAGACTATGGCTTTCGGTTTGAGAAGAATGGATTTTTTTAATGTTTCTTTCCCAACTACATCAAAAACATAATCTGGCGCTTGGTTAATTAATACATCATGGAAATCAGCCTTCATATAATCAATGAAATTATCAACTCCCGCTTTAATCAAATCATGCTTGTCTCTTTCAGAGGCATTGGCAATTACTTTCAACCCTAAAGCCTTTGCAATGTGAACTGCTTGAAATCCAACACCGCCTCCTGCTCCATGAATAAGAATGGTTTCACCCTTGGATGGGTTAAGCGACATGATTCCTTCGTATGCAGTTAATAATGGTAAGGCAATCGCACCCGCTTCATCTTCCTTTATATTGCTTGGTACCAATGCACAGTACTCCTCTGGAATTGTAATCTCCTCTGCCCATGTTCCAATATCGGAGAACATTCTATAGAAAAAGACGGATTGCCCCTCGCTGAATTTTTTAGAGTTTTTGGACGTCTCTATAACCGTTCCTGCACCATCTATACCTCCAAGCTGAAGGTCCTTATATTTCAATGATGGAAAGCCTTTCATTAAATCCATATCTACAGGATTAATTCTACTGCTTGACATTTTTACTTTTATCTCACCTGCATTAAGATTTTGATCCTCTACTTCTACAACTTTCATTGAGGAGAACTCTTTTCCAGGTTTTGTTCTAACTATTGCCTTCATACTTTGCTATTTGCAAACAAATCTCTTAACTTAGTTCTATTATCACAAGTAGTTATATTTTACTGATATAGTATTTAAAATAAGACTATAATTGTAAATAAACAGATTCGAATGAGTGAAGTAATTGAAAAAAAATCAACCGAGACTTGTCCAGTAACATTTTGCATGAGTGTAATAGGTGGTAAATGGAAACCCATTATTCTTTATCTCATCTCAAAAGGCGGAAACAGATTTGGAATTCTTCAGAAAGGTATTGATGGAATAAGCAAGCAAATGCTAACTAAGCAACTCAGGGAATTAGAGAGTGACGGTATTCTTGAAAGAGTGATTTATCCAGAGATTCCACCAAGGGTTGAATACTTCATTACAGATAAAGGCAAATCCATATTCCCAATTATAGAGCAAATGAGTATATGGGGGAATGCCAACATGAACTGATTGTCGAACCGTTTTCGGCAAATGTCGAATCAAAAAAGCCCTGTATCAAGTGATACAGGGCTATCTTTTTAAATGTACCCGAGGCCGGAATCGAACCGGCACTCCGTTGCCAGAACAGGATTTTGAATCCAGCGCGTCTACCAGTTCCGCCACTCGGGCATCTTCTGAACGAAGTGGCTGCAAAATTACACAATTTTCAGAGAAAATCTACAGACACTTAATTTTCCGTCTGGAATCGGGCTTTTAGTTTCTCGATCATATCAGGGTAGATCAAGAGATCATGAGTATATTTTTTTGGATTTCATGCGTTACATGTACAACATCCTTTTGAAACGATCACGTAGGTTTTCGTTATCAAAAGCGTCTGCATTTATCGCGATAACCCGTATTTTTGATTGAACATTCACCAGATGAAAAAACTCCTCATTAAAAATATTCAGGGCCTCGTTCAGGTTGGCGAAGATCTTCCACTGATCCGCAAGGGCGAAGAAATGAAAGAGCTTCCGATCATCGAAGATGCTTTTCTTGCATTGGAAGACGGTGAAGTGATCGCCTATGGTTCTATGGATGATTGGGGAGGCATCGATGACTGGCGGGACCTGGAGGTGATCGATGCGACGGGAAGATTTGTACTGCCAGCCTTCTGTGATCCACACACGCATACCGTCTTTGCCCGCAGCCGAGAGGATGAATTCGTTTATCGCATCCAGGGAATGAGCTACCAGGAGATCGCTGCGCGCGGAGGAGGCATCCTGAATTCGGCCCGCCGACTGAATGAAATGACGGAAGATGAGCTCTTTGATAAAGCACTCGAAAGAGTTGAAATGCTCAAATCCTACGGTACGGGTGCCCTGGAGATTAAGTCAGGATACGGTCTTACGGTGGAAGCAGAATTGAAAATGC
>JBKCAB010000341.1:0-10638 GCA_046307935.1 Bacteroidota bacterium
GTCATTGGTGAATCTGTGAAGGTCATCGATGGTCCTTTCAACAACTTCAGTGGTGTGATTGATGAGATCAATGAAGAGAAGAAAAAGCTGAAGGTCATGGTGAAGATCTTCGGAAGAAAGAACTTGCTGGAGCTCAGCTACATGCAAGTGGAAAAAGAAATTTAGTTGGTATATTAACCCGTAGGAGTAAGGAAAACGATCAAAGCTTCCCGTGATTACTTACGTTTGACTACATAATTCGAATACAAATGGCTAAAGAAGTAGCAGCGTTGATCAAATTACAGATCAAAGGAGGTGCTGCCAATCCGTCGCCCCCCGTAGGTCCCGCTCTTGGTGCTAAAGGGGTTAACATCATGGAGTTCTGTAAGCAATTCAATGCGAGAACTCAGGATAAGGCAGGAAAGGTTGTACCGGTAGTTATCACCGTTTATGGTGACAAATCGTTTGATTTTGTTCTCAAAACCCCGCCTGCAGCAGTTCAGATCGTGGAGCACACGAAGATCAAAAAGGGATCAGCTGAGCCAAACCGTTCAAAGGTTGGTTCAATCTCTTGGGATCAGATCCGTGCTATCGCGGAAGATAAGCTGCCGGACCTAAATTGTTTCACAGTGGATGCCGCCATGTCGATGGTAGCTGGTACTGCTCGAAGCATGGGGGTTACAGTAAAAGGTGGTGAGGCGCCTAAAACCAAATAATTTATTCAGTCATGGGAAGAGTATCTAAAAAGAGAAAAGAGGTACTTGCCAAATTTGATTTGGCAAAGCCTTACACCTTGACCGAAGCATGTGATTTGGTTAAGGCGATTACCACAACAAAGTTCGATGCATCTGTTGATATCAGTGTGCGTTTGGGTGTTGATCCACGTAAAGCAAACCAAATGGTTCGTGGAACGGTGGCGCTTCCTCACGGTACAGGGAAAGATGTGCGTGTGCTTGTGCTTTGTACTCCGGATAAGGAGGCAGAAGCAAAGGCGGCGGGCGCTGACCACGTGGGACTGGACGATTACATTGACAAAATCAAAGGTGGTTGGACTGATATCGATGTGATCATTACAATGCCCGCAGTAATGGGTAAGGTAGGAGCTCTGGGACGAATTCTCGGACCACGAGGGTTAATGCCAAATCCGAAAACGGGTACTGTAACGATGGATGTCGCAAAGGCTGTAGAAGAGGTAAAAGCAGGTAAGATCGACTTTAAGGTTGATAAGTATGGTATTGTCCATACTTCAGTGGGAAAAGTAAGCTTTGAAGGTGGAAAGATCCGCGACAATGCAAGCGAACTGATCCAGACGCTTATCAAAATGAAACCGTCTGCGGCAAAGGGAACATACATCAGGAGTATTTACTTGAGTTCTACTATGAGCCCTGGCGTCCAGGTAGACACGAAGTCTGTTAGTGCTTAAAACTTACTGAAATGACAAGAGAAGAGAAAGCAAAGTATATAGATGAGTTGGCGGCTGAACTGAATGAAGCCAATATCTTCTATCTGGCAGACACAGCGGAATTAACAGTGGAAGTTGTAAATAGCCTCCGCAGAAGATGCTTCCAGTCCAACATCCGAATGAGAGTAGTGAAGAACACGCTGCTTCAGAAGGCGATGGAAAGAGTGGAAGGGAAAGATTTCGGAGACTTGGGAGAAACACTTTCAGGCGCGACTTCTATTATGTTCTGTGAAGTAGCTAATGTTCCTGCCAAATTGATTCAGGATTTTCGTAGAAAGAATGAAAAACCTGTCCTCAAGGGTGCTTACATCGAAGAAGCGGTCTTCATTGGTGATAACCAATTGGATGCCTTGGCAACGTTGAAGAGCCGAGAGGAATTGATTGGCGACATTATTGGCTTACTGCAAAGTCCGGCTAAGAACGTTGTTTCTGGACTTAAAGGTGCCGGCAGCAAGATCGCTGGTATCCTGAAAACGCTCGAAGAACGAGCATAATTATTTAATTATTTATTGAACCTTTTTAAAACAAATAAAAATGGCTGATCTGAAGCAATTAGCGGAAACGCTCGTAAACCTTACAGTTAAGGAAGTAAATGAACTGGCAACAATCCTCAAGGATGAGTATGGAATTGAACCAGCGGCTGCTGCACCGGTTATGGTTGCAGGAGGTCCTGCTGCAGGTGGCGGTGAGGCTGCCGTAGAGAAGACTGAGTTCGATGTGATCCTCAAGGCAGGTGGTGCCAACAAGCTTGCAGTTGTGAAGCTTGTTAAAGAATTGACTGGAAACGGTTTGAAAGAGTCTAAGGACCTGGTTGATGCTGCTCCATCTACATTGAAGGAAGCGGTTTCTAAAGACGAGGCCGAAGGACTTAAGAAGGCTCTCGAAGAGGCTGGAGCTGAAGTTGAGATTAAGTAATCCTTAATTTATTCCAGGAAAGGCGTCCCGACGTAATGTCGGGATGCCTATTCCTGTTTTAATGTGTAAAGACACATTTTAGTGCCCTGTTTAACAAATAAAAAGTTTGGCCTTGGCAACATCAAACAATACTTCGACCAGAATAAATTTTGCATCAAGCAAAAGTAACTTTGAATACCCTGATTTCTTGGATATTCAGATCAAATCCTTCAAAGAATTCTTTCAGCTGGAAACTACTCCGGAGAATCGCGAAAGTGAAGGATTATTTAAAGTTTTCGCTGAGAACTTCCCGATTTCAGATACCAGAAACCAATTCGTATTGGAGTTCCTGGATTATTTTATCGATCCACCAAGATACACCATCGAGGAATGTATCGAGCGTGGGTTGACCTACAGCGTTCCGCTAAAGGCTAAATTAAAATTGTACTGTACTGACCCCGAACATGAAGATTTTGAAACGATCGTTCAAGATGTTTATTTGGGTACCATACCTTATATGACACCTAAAGGTTCCTTTGTGGTCAACGGAGCTGAGCGTGTGATCGTTTCTCAATTGCATCGATCTCCGGGTGTTTTCTTCGGTCAGAGCCGCCATGCGAACGGTACTAAATTGTATTCTGCTCGTGTCATTCCTTTCAAGGGTTCCTGGATCGAATTTGCAACAGACATCAACAATGTCATGTATGCATACATTGACCGAAAGAAAAAATTGCCAGTAACAACTCTCTTCCGCGCGATCGGGTATGAGAGTGATAAAGATATCCTTGGGATCTTTGGGCTTGCCGATGAGGTAAAAGCTACCAAAGCCAATCTCAAAAAACTTGTCGGACGGAAACTCGCTGCTCGGGTATTGAAGACCTGGATTGAAGATTTCGTTGATGAAGATACGGGTGAGGTAGTTTCTATCGAACGAAACGAGATCCTGCTAGATCGTGAGACAGCTCTTGAAGATCATCACATCGATATGATCGTCGATTCAGGAGTTAAAAATATTATCCTGCACAAGGAAGATGTAAACACCGCTGATTATTCGATCATTTACAACACTCTTCAGAAAGATACATCTAACTCTGAGAAAGAAGCAGTAGAGCATATCTACCGACAGCTTCGTAATGCTGAACCACCTGATTATGAGACTGCAAAAGGTGTGTTTGAGAAATTATTCTTTTCAGATACACGCTACGACCTTGGTGAGGTAGGACGTTACAGATTGAACAAGAAACTTGCTCTGGACGAGACGGAAGAATCACGCGTTCTTACGAAAACAGATATTATTTGCATCATTAAGTATTTGATCGAGCTAATCAACTCCAAGGCGGATGTGGATGATATCGATCACCTTTCAAACCGCCGCGTTAGGACGGTAGGAGAGCAATTGTATGCTCAGTTCGGAGTTGGACTTGCCCGTATGGCAAGAACGATTCGTGAACGTATGAACGTGCGTGATAATGAGGTGTTTACACCTATTGATCTGATCAATGCCAAGACGTTGTCCTCTGTGATCAACTCTTTCTTTGGGACAAATCAGCTTTCTCAGTTCATGGATCAGACCAATCCGCTGTCAGAGGTGACGCACAAACGACGTCTATCTGCTCTCGGACCAGGTGGTCTTTCCAGAGAGAGAGCAGGTTTCGAAGTACGTGACGTTCACTATACTCACTATGGACGTCTGTGTACGATCGAGACGCCTGAAGGACCGAATATTGGTTTGATTTCCTCGTTGTGCGTTTTCGCAAAGGTGAATAAACTTGGGTTCATTGAAACTCCATACCGTAAGGTTGAATCCGGAAAGGTTGTCCTTGACAAGGAGCCGTTGTATCTTTCCGCAGAGGAAGAAGATGCAAAAATGATCGCCCAGGCAAATGCAAAACTGGATGACAAGGGCAACTTCCTGACAGACGTTGTTAAGGCACGATACGAGGGTGATTTCCCGGTTGTAGGGCCGAAAGAACTCCATTTAATGGACGTTGGAGCAAATCAGATCGCCTCGATTGCGGCATCATCGATTCCTTTCCTAGAGCATGATGATGCAAACCGTGCCCTCATGGGATCGAACATGCAACGTCAGGCAGTTCCGCTTCTTAAGCCAAGCTCTCCGATCGTGGGAACTGGTATTGAACAACTTGTTGCGCGTGACTCTAGAGTATTGATTAATGCGGAAGGTGACGGAGTAGTTGAATATGTTGATGCTAACGAAATCGTGATCCGTTATGACTGGACAGATGAAGATAAGCTAGTGAGTTTTGATTCGGAAGTCACGCGCTATCCGCTTACGAAGTATACTAAAACCAATCAGAGTACTTGCATCAATTTAAAGCCAATCGTTCGCAAAGGAGATCGAGTGCTTAAAGGACAAGTGCTTTGTGAAGGATATGCAACGCAGCAGGGTGAACTCGCACTCGGTCAAAACCTAAAGGTGGCGTTCATGCCATGGAAAGGTTACAACTTTGAAGATGCGATCGTAATTTCGGAACGAGTTGTTCGTGAGGACATCTTTACTTCGATACACATCGATGAATATTCACTCGAAGTGCGCGACACAAAACGAGGAATGGAAGAACTCACTGCAGACATTCCTAATGTTTCAGAAGAGGCCACTAAAGATCTTGACGAGAACGGATTGATCCGGATCGGAGCAGATATTAAGGAGGGTGATATTCTCATCGGTAAGATCACACCGAAAGGAGAAACAGATCCTTCACCTGAAGAAAAGCTCTTGCGTGCGATCTTTGGTGATAAAGCCGGAGATGTGAAAGATGCATCTTTGAAGGCTGGGCCGTCGCTTCGCGGAGTGGTCATTGAGAAAAAACTTTTCTCCCGAGCGATCAAAGACCGTAAGGCGAAAGCTCAGGATAAACCAATGCTCGAGACCCTCGACGCTGACTACGAAAAAGATTACGCTGCTTTGAAGGAGCGTTTGGTTGAGAAGTTGCTTGCTGTTATCGGAGAGCATAAATCAAATGGCGTTTTCAATAACTTCAAGGAAGAGATCATAAAGAAGGGAACAAAGTTCATTCAGAAGAACATATTTGCGATTGACTTTACAATAGTTAACCCAACGAATTGGACTTCAGATGTGCATGTCAATGCATTGATCGGTCGCGTGATCCACAACTTTAATATTAAGGCAAACGACCTTTTAGGTGTGTACAAGCGCAAGAAATTCCATATTTCCGTAGGAGATGAGCTACCAGCAGGTATCGTGAAGTTGGCCAAGGTTTATGTCGCTCAGAAGCGAAAGCTGAAAGTGGGTGATAAAATGGCGGGACGTCACGGTAACAAAGGAATTGTAGCGAACATCGTACGCGCTGAAGACATGCCTTTCTTGGAAGACGGGACGCCGGTAGATATTGTTCTTAACCCTCTTGGTGTACCTTCGCGAATGAACCTCGGACAGATTTATGAAACTGTGTTGGGATGGGCCGGTGAAAAGCTGGGTGTCAAGTTCGCAACGCCGATTTTCGATGGTGCTCATCCTGATGAGATTAACGATTGGACGGATAAAGCGGGAGTTCCGAGGTCTGGAAAGACTTATCTGTATGACGGAGGAACAGGAGAGCGATTCCATCAGCCGGCGACAGTAGGTGTGATCTATATGCTCAAGCTTTCACACATGGTCGATGACAAGATGCACGCCCGTTCTATCGGACCTTATTCACTTATTACGCAACAGCCGCTTGGAGGTAAAGCTCAGTTTGGAGGTCAGCGTTTTGGAGAAATGGAGGTTTGGGCGATCGAAGCATTCGGTGCGGCGAATATCCTTCAGGAGATTCTTACCGTTAAGTCTGACGACGTTATGGGACGTGCTAAGGCATATGAATCTATCGTTAAAGGGGATAACATCCCTGAGCCTGGAATCCCAGAGTCGTTCAATGTATTGTTGCATGAACTCAGAGGTTTGTGCCTGAACATATCATTGGATTAATCCTCAAGTTGTTGAATCAGAAAAGAAGCAAATAAAATGGCTTACAGAAAAGAAACACCAAAGAAACAAAGTAGCTTCAACAAGATCACGATCTCATTGGCATCACCCGAGGTGATCCTTGAGCAGTCGAGTGGGGAAGTGCTCAAGCCAGAAACGATAAACTATCGTACTTACAAGCCGGAAAGGGACGGACTCTTCTGTGAACGTATCTTTGGTCCGGTCAAGGATTATGAATGTCATTGCGGTAAATACAAGCGCATACGTTACAAAGGAATCGTGTGTGACCGTTGTGGTGTGGAGGTAACTGAAAAGAAAGTACGACGTGAGCGTATGGGGCACATTTCTCTTGTTGTTCCTGTTGCGCACATCTGGTATTTCCGTTCACTTCCCAACAAGATTGGTTACTTGCTTGGTTTGCCAACGAAGAAACTCGATCAGATCATTTACTATGAGCGCTATGTGGTTATTCAGGCAGGTATTGCAACCAATGTAGATGGTTCGAGCTTGAATAGACTGGATTTCCTTACTGAAGAAGAGTATCTTGACATTCTGGATGTGCTTCCGAAGGAAAACCAGTACCTGGAAGATACGGACCCGAACAAGTTCATTGCAAAAATGGGTGCGGAAGCCCTGCACGATCTTTTGAGGGGACTCGATCTTGAGGATACTTCATACAACCTTCGTCATCAGGCAAATCACGAGACATCAGTTCAGCGTAAAAATGAGGCGCTTAAGCGTTTGCAGGTTGTGGAAGCCATGCGTGAATCGCAGGAGCGAATAGAGAATCGTCCGGAATGGATGATTGTTAAGGTAGTTCCTGTAATTCCACCAGAACTACGTCCACTCGTTCCGCTGGACGGAGGACGTTTTGCTACCTCGGATCTGAATGATCTTTATCGCCGAGTTATTATCCGCAACAACCGTTTGAAGCGTTTGATCGAGATCAAGGCTCCTGAGGTGATCCTTCGAAACGAGAAGCGTATGTTGCAGGAAGCGGTGGATTCACTTTTCGATAATTCAAGAAAATCGAGTGCCGTAAAGACAGAATCGAATCGTCCACTGAAATCCCTTTCAGATTCATTGAAAGGAAAGCAGGGGCGTTTTCGTCAGAACCTACTAGGTAAGCGTGTTGACTACTCAGCGCGTTCAGTCATCGTTGTTGGTCCTGATCTTAAATTACACGAGTGTGGTCTTCCCAAGGATATGGCTGCGGAGTTGTATAAGCCGTTCATTATCCGAAAGATGATCGAAAGAGGAATTGTCAAAACGGTTAAGTCAGCAAAGAAGATCGTTGACCGCAAAGAGCCTGTTGTTTGGGATATCTTGGAGAATGTGCTTAAAGGACATCCGGTGCTTCTGAACCGTGCCCCTACGCTACACAGATTGGGTATTCAGGCATTCCAGCCGAAATTGATCGAAGGAAAGGCGATCCGTCTTCACCCGTTAGTAACAACGGCTTTCAACGCCGATTTCGACGGTGACCAGATGGCTGTGCACCTTCCGCTTGGAAACGCGGCTATCTTAGAGGCACAGCTATTGATGCTTGCTTCGCACAACATCCTCAATCCGGCGAACGGAGCTCCTATTGCGGTTCCATCACAGGATATGGTGCTTGGTCTTTACTACATCACTAAAGGTAAAAAATCGGCTGGTGACGTTATCGTGAAGGGCGAAGGAGGAATTTTTTATTCTCCAGAGGAGGTCATCATCGCATACAATGAAAGAAAGCTTGATTTGCATGCGCACATTAAGGTACGGACTTTTGATCTTAATGAAAATGGAGAGCCTGAGTTGAAAATGATCGAAACCACTTGTGGCCGCGTGCTATTTAACGAGCGCGTTCCGAGAGAGGTTGGATTCATCAATGATGTACTTACCAAAAAAGCGCTACGTGACATCATCGGTCAAGTACTGAAGATGGCTGGAACTTCCAAGTCAGCACAATTCTTGGATGATATCAAAGAGCTTGGTTATGAGATGGCTTTCAAAGGAGGTCTGTCATTCAACCTTGATGATATCATCATTCCAAAAGAAAAAGAAGAGCTTGTTAAAAAAGCTGAGAATGAAGTTGTAGAAGTAATGACCAATTACAACATGGGTCTCATTACAAACAACGAACGATACAACCAGATCATCGACATCTGGACACATACAAACTCCCGTCTGACGCACACATTGATGGAGCAGTTGAAGAATGACCGTCAGGGCTTCAATTCGATCTACATGATGTTCGATTCTGGTGCGCGTGGTTCCAAAGAGCAGATTCGTCAGCTTTCAGGAATGCGTGGTCTGATGGCGAAACCGCAGAAGTCTGGTGCTACAAGTCAGGAGATCATCGAGAACCCTATCCTTTCTAACTTTAAGGAAGGTCTTTCGATCCTCGAGTACTTCATTTCTACGCACGGTGCTCGTAAGGGGCTTGCCGATACCGCACTCAAAACGGCGGATGCAGGTTATCTTACTCGTCGTCTTGTTGACGTTGCTCAGGATGTGGTGATTAACGCAGAAGATTGCGGAACGTTACGTGGAATTGTAGCTACGGCTCTCAAGAAGAACGATGAAGTGGTTGAACCGCTTTACGACAGGATATTGGGACGTACATCTGTACACGATATCTACCTTCCTGAATCAGAGAAACTGATCGTTGGAGCAGGAGAATTGATCTCTGAAGAAGTGGCAAACGCTATTGAAAAAGCTAGTATTGAAGAAGTAGAGATCAGATCTGTACTGACGTGTGAAATGAGACGCGGTGTTTGTTCCAAGTGTTACGGACGAAATCTAGCTACTCATCGTCTGGCACAGCTTGGTGATGCCGTAGGTGTGATCGCTGCTCAGTCGATCGGGGAACCTGGAACACAGCTTACCCTCCGTACATTCCACGTGGGTGGTACCGCTTCGAACATTGCTGATGTGTCTGATATGAAGGCGAAGGCGAATGGTAAGTTGGAGATTGACGAATTACGTACAATCGAAAAGAAGAATGCGGATGGATCTAAGCGCGTTGTAGTTGTTGGACGTTCTGCTGAATTGAAGATAACTGATGAGAAGACCGGTGTGATCGTGATGACAGCAAACGTTCCTTACGGATCTGAAATGATGATCGAAAGCAACACCAAGATTAAGAAAGGTGATGTGATCTGTAAATGGGACCCGTATAACGCCGTTATTGTCTCCGAAGTTACCGGTAAGGTAGTGTTCGACAGTATCATTGACGGAGTAACCTACCGCGAAGAGGTCGATGAGCAGACCGGATTTACCGAGAAAGTGATCATTGAATCAAGAGATAAGCGCAAGAACCCTGCGATCCATGTGATCGATCCTAAAACCAAAGCTGTTCTGCGTGAATACTCATTGCCGGTTGATGCCCATATCTCAGTGAATGAAGGTGATAAGATCGAAGCAGGTGACATTATTGTGAAGATTCCACGTGTAGCCGGTAAGACCGGGGATATTACCGGAGGTCTTCCACGAGTAACGGAATTATTCGAAGCACGTAATCCTTCAAACCCTGCTGTTGTCGCAGAGATCGACGGTATCGCTGAGTTCGGAAAGATCAAGCGTGGTAACCGTGAGATCCAGATTACATCCAAGACGGGTGAAATACGTAAATACCTTGTACCGCTTTCCAAGCATATACTTGTTCAGGAGAACGACTTCATTCGTGCAGGCCAGCCATTGTCTGATGGCGCGATCACTCCAAATGATATTCTTAATATCGAAGGACCTACAAAAGTGCAGGAGTATATTGTGAATGAGATCCAGGAGGTATACCGTCTTCAGGGGGTTAAGATCAACGATAAGCACTTCGAAGTGATCGTTCGCCAGATGATGTTGAAAGCAGAGATCATCGACGCAGGTGATACTCGCTTCTTGGAAGGTCAGTCTGTTCACAAGGCAGATATCATGGAAGAAAATGATGCGATCTATGGTCAGAAGGTGGTTGAGGACGCAGGAGACTCAACAACATTGAAGCCGGGGATGATCGTTTCTGCGAGAAGATTACGCGATGAGAATTCACAGCTGAAGCGAACCGATAAGAAAACGGTTGTAGCGCGCGATGCAGTTCCTGCAACGTCAACACCTTTGTTGCAGGGTATTACGAGGGCGTCACTTCAGACACAGTCGTTCATTTCTGCTGCATCATTCCAGGAAACCACTAAGGTTCTTAACGAAGCTGCCATTTCAGGTAAAGAAGATCATTTACTCGGTCTTAAAGAAAATGTGATCGTTGGACACTTGATCCCGGCGGGAACTGGTGTGCGTGATTTCCAAAAGCGGATCGTTGCATCAAAAGAGACTTATTCCGAACTGCTTGAAGGTTAATTCGTAAGAAGATAATTGGAAGGGGAAAGCGAGT
>JBKCAB010000342.1:0-1790 GCA_046307935.1 Bacteroidota bacterium
GATCTGTGGAGCTGTCCGCTCAACTGGTTGTCTGAACAGGTCAGAAAAATGACGAAAATGGATCCCGCAAGGATCCGAGTAATTCCCTCAGGATTGGATCTTTCCCGATTTTCCGGTCGAATTAACCGAGAAGATGCCAGACACACACTTGATCTGCCACAGGACCAAGTCATTGTCGGTCTGAGTGGAAGATTCGATCCACAGAAAGGGCAATTACTTCTACTGGAAGCGACTTCCAGTGCACAACACAAAGATTTCTCGGTCTGTTTCCTCGGAGAACCCACCAAAGGAGAAGGAATGGGCTACACGGAGGCTATTCACGACTTTATCGCAACAAATAATTTAAGCGACAGGGTATTTATTCGTCCCTTCAGAAAAGATATTGAGGTTTTCTACAAAGCTATTGACGTGTTTGTCATGGCTTCCAAAGCAGAAACCTTCGGAATGGTTACGATCGAAGCGCTGGCATCCGGAACACCAGTTATAGCCAGCAATAGCGGAGGCAGTCCGGAAATCTTGGGAAAGGGCAGGTATGGGATGCTATTCGAACCGCTCAATGCCGTCAGCCTCGCTGACAAGATCGATCTCCTACTGGATAAACCGCCTTTTGAGGAAAAAGAGCTTCAACAAGCTGCTCAACTGTACGATCACCACAAGGTTTGTGAAGAGGTCGAAATAGCCCTCGGACTGATTTAATTTGTTTCACGCATTAAAATCAGTGAAGAATGGCTACTGATATTCCAATCGTCATACTATTGAAGTGATGAGAGCTTTTCCTCTAAGATGGCAATTTTCTCAAGGGCATCAGCTTCCTTCTTCCTTTCACCGGCTACCACCTGTTCAGGTGCACCAGCCATGAACTTTTCGTTCTGAAGCTTTTTCTGAACACTTTGAAGGAATCCTTTTGTGTAATTAAGCTCCTCAGCGATCTTTGCCTTTTCTGCAGTGACATCAATGGAATCACCGAAGGGAATGAAGTATTCGTTACCATCAACAATGAACGAATTCGAATTCGCCACCTTACCACTCACGTATTCCAGCAGACTCAGATTACCCATTTTCACGATCACCGGATCGAAGCTGGCATCCAGATCCTTGTTCTTTTTAACGTACAGTTCCACCCTCACCTTATTGGCGATATTGTGCTGTTTTCTGACATTCCGAATATTCGTGATCACCTCTTCTGCCTTAACAAAATCAGTCAGAACGTCGTTTTGTAGCTGCTGAACTTTCGGCCATTCGGCAACAATGATATCTTGTCCTTCTCCTCGCTCACGGATCAAATGCCATAGTTCTTCCGCTACAAATGGAGTGAACGGATGCATGATCTTAAGTAGCTCCTCAAAGAAGTTCTTTGTTGCTTCCAGCGTTGCACGGTCGATAGGCTGCTCGTAACCCGGTTTCACCATTTCGAGATACCAGGAACAGAAATCATCCCAAACCAGCTTGTAGATCGCCATGAGGGCCTCCGAGATCCTGAACTTGTCGAAAAGATCATTAATCTCTGCCAATTCCCGGTTGAACTTCGCGCTGAACCACTCAATTGCTTTCTTCGAAGAAGCCGGTTGCTCCATTTCACGGACTTCCCACGAACTCACCAAACGATACGCATTCCAGATCTTGTTGGTAAAGTTTCTTCCCTGCTCACACTGAGAGCTGTCAAACGGCAGGTCATTACCAGCCGGCGATGAGATCAGGATGCCAACACGCACGCCGTCTGCACCGTACTTTTCGATCAGCTCGATCGGGTCAGGCGAGTTCCCCAGCGACTTCGACATCTTACGTCCCAG
>JBKCAB010000343.1:0-459 GCA_046307935.1 Bacteroidota bacterium
TTCTACAGCAATGAATCTACTCACTCTGCCCCATCCCTTTTGGTTTGAGGTAACGGATATGGCCGTAGTTCTGGTAAGTGGTCTGATTGCATGGAGAACGATTAATTGGAAATGATCATTTGTTTCTCAAAATGAATGGCCATCTCCGTTCCGGTTTAAGTTCAACGAGGCTTACTTTGTAGTTACTCAGTTTGGGATCTGCTCTGTAATAATCAGTCGAAAGAATCTGAGCCTGACTCAATAGAGCAGCATTCAGCATAGTTTGGTCGTTATTCCTGGCCTCAATTGTTTCCACATCCGTTCGAGTCCGCACAATGTACAACTCAGTCAATGAAGCAATCGATGTTTCCTGCCCGATCGGATTGTTCTTAATTACAAACGCAGTTTCCGGAAGACCCGGTTCGCTATAGCAGAAGGCCAGCTGATGTTGTGCATATTTTCGGTATGCGGCACCATTTC
>JBKCAB010000344.1:0-14494 GCA_046307935.1 Bacteroidota bacterium
CAACAATCAACACACCGGCAAACGTGGTGGTGTATGATACCACGCTGACAAATTCTTCAGGAGTAGCGGTTTTTAATTACAATGACGAGTACCAACTCGGTCAGGCAGGCGTTGCTGTTTTGGATATCAAAGCATTCAAAGGTGGCGCTCAAGGACAAGGCATCATCAAGGTAGAGCAAGAGACTACCTCAGAAGAAACTGTTTACATAGAGTAAACATTCTTAAAGAAATAGTAAGCCGTTCCATTTATTAGCAGGAACGGCTTTTTTTATTTTAGTTGGTCAAGTAAATCTCTCCCTCCTCAACGAGAGAATCCCCGCGCATTCGCAGGAAAAGCTGAATCAAAGCTACAACGTCCTTTTCACAATAGGTTTTAATGCGTTTCAGATCATTTTCTTCATAATAGACTCTTGCAACGTCTGCCCCTGAAATATCGTCTTTTGGGGTTGGAATCTTGAAAACATGGCACAATAAGGCAAGTGAAGTATATGCTTTATAGTCGCCAAATTTCCAAAGTTCCATCGTATCCAGATTATTGATTTCCCACGGTTTTTTTCCGGCATTGTCCAATAAAAATGGGAGTTTGATGCCGTGAATGAGCATTCTTCTGCTTATGTAGGGAAGATCAAATTCTTTCGCGTTGTGTCCGCAAAGCGCATGATACTGGCTGTTATAGCGTTCATCCAAAAGCGATTTGAATTGTTTGAGTAGGGTTTCTTCGTCATCGTGATAATAGGACTTCATCCTTATCTGTCTGCCAGTTGCGGTTTCGTTCACGAATCCCACGGAAATGCAAACGATCTTTCCAAATTCAGCAAAGATACCGGCACGATCGCCGTAAATATCGGGATAGGAATTGTCATCCTTTTTCAGGGAACGTGTTTTAGCTTCAAATAGCTCTCTTGTTTTGTCGTCAAGTTCTGTAAAGTGGTAGGTTTGAGGAACTGTCTCAATGTCAAGGAACAGAACTTTGTCTAATGGTACTTTTTCTAACATAGAATTGGTGTTTGTCTATTGAAGATAGCGAAATAATTGGTATATCCATCGAAAAAAAGCATTTTTGTGATGGTTTGTTCAAGTTGGTATATGGCGGAAGATCTCAGAATTTCTGATGGAACGAAGGAAGAGCGCTACGCGCTGCTGCTTCCCCAGGTCAAAGCGCTTGTGGAAGGAGAATCGGATCTTGTTGCCAACCTTGCCAACGTTTGTGCTGCGGTGAAAGAGACCTTTGGTTTCTTTTGGGTTGGCTTTTACCTTGTTAAACACAATGAACTTGTCCTTGGACCTTTTCAAGGCCCTGTTGCTTGCACACGCATCCAAAGGGGCAAAGGTGTTTGTGGAACGGCTTGGGATCGTTCTGAGACACTGGTCGTTCCTGATGTCGATGCATTCCCGGGCCACATCGCTTGCAGCTCGCTTTCGAAGAGTGAGATCGTTGTACCTGTTGTTTCCAAAAATACTGTTGTTGCGGTGCTCGATGTCGACAGTGAAATGTATAACACTTTCGATGAAACGGATAGGTTCTATCTCAACCAACTTTGCTCATGGGTTTCCACTTTGTTCTGATCCTTTCAGCCACCTTGCTGATAGCCGGCTGTGCCCAGGTAGGAACACTCTCCGGTGGTGACAAAGATTATTTCGCGCCAGTTCCGGTGGAAGTGCTCCCTGCACAAAAGTCGATCCGCTTCACAGGCCAGGAAGTGTCGATCCGTTTCAATGAATTCGTCGAACTCGTTAACCCACAGCAAAACGTGTTCTTTGTTCCGAACGATGCCAGACCCGAAGTCCGGTTATCAAACAAGACTTTGCATATTTCCTGGAAAGAGTCACTCCAAGCAAACACCACCTATTCCATCTATTTGAATGGAGTAGTGAGGGATATCACTGAAGGAAATGACTCTTTGATGACCTATGTTTTTTCGACGGGAGATCAGATCGATTCGCTCACATTCAACACTCAAGTCAAGGATGCATGGACCAACGAACCGGTAAAGAATGCCTTGGTAGGACTTTTTTCAGCAAAGGACACCCTCAAACCATTGTACTTTTCCCGAAGTGATTTTGAAGGAGAGGTCACGCTATCAAACCTCAAAGAGGGAGAATACACCGTGAAGGCTTACCTCGACGAGGACAGGGATTTAAAAATGAACCGTGCTGAACTGAGGGGCTTTAGAGAATCACTACTCAACCTGGATACCTCAAAAGTTGATTCCTCAGCGATCAGACTTTACCTCCCAGGGGCTGGTATGCCAACAGTAAGCTCCTACAGATTTCTTCCTCCAGGAGCATTTGAGATCGAATGGTCAGGCTTACTCCCGGAAGAGCTTTCCATTGAATTGAACGGATCTCCTGTCCCTTCAGAGAATGTTCGTGTAACGAAAGAAAAATGCCTTTTCTTTTCAGCTACAGACACGCTCTCAAAGGCACAGATCGTACTTTCCGGAGCGCTGAATGATACCTTGGATCTTTTTCTCTCGGCAAAAGAAAAAGCCGTAACATGTCAGCTGAAACCACTTTTGTCTGTATTGGGTCCGCATGATGAAATTGCATTCGAACTCAATGACAAGATCATCTCTTTGGACACGAGCCTCATCAGTGTGATGAATATGGAGGACTCAACCATCGAACGGGGTGTCCGTTTCGCTTTTTCCGACAATCGGATCGAGACATTCATGGATCAAAAGGGTGCAAAAAAGTTGATGTTCACGTTCAGGAAAGGAGCACTTACGTCACTCAACCAGAAAGAACATGGTATATACGTTATTCCTGTCGAACTGAGATCTGAAAAGGATTATGGTACATTGATCGTTACCGGCTGGGATTCTGAAGTGCCGCTGCTTGCTACGATTAAAAGTGGCAATGAGGCTCCGTTTATTGTCACTTTGACCAATACACAACCTGTAAAATTGCCCAGACCATTGGCACCGGGAGAATATTCGGTTCGCGTTATCGAGGACCTCAACAAGAATGGTCAATGGGATACAGGCGATGCCGGATTAACCGTACAACCTGAACGGGTATTTGATTTTAAACCCGTCAAGATCCGCGCAAACTGGGAGGTCGAGCTGATCCTGGATCCATCAGCAGATGAGTGAGCCTTTGGTTATAGAGCGTTCCTTCCAGGGATGGAAAATGTGGTTAGGTATAGCCATAGGTCTGGGTGTCGCGTTTTGGATGCTCTATAATAGTCTTCAGGAAACCCGTTTCATCGAAGTTGGATCAGGAAACGGATCTTACGAATGGGTGGATTATAACGGAAATGGGGCGGTGGATCACAGGCTTGCGCAGGAATTTAAATTCATTGAAAAGGGTGGAACTTATCGTAAAGAACACCTTTCAGATACACTATCTGAAGTGAACTGGTCCGGACAATCGGTGCTCTGGCTATTGATGACCGTGCTATTTGTCGTGGGGAGGGATCTTTTTTACATCATCAGGATCCGTCTTTTAACACACAAAGAGCTTTCCTGGAAATCCGGTTATCGGGTCATCATGTTGTGGGAGTTTGCCTCTGCACTTTCTCCGGGGGTTGTAGGAGGAGCAGCGGTTGCCATGTTCATCCTTAACCGTGAAAAGATTGCGTTGGGTCGCTCCACAGCAATTGTGATCATCACAGCTATGCTGGACAATCTTTTCTACGTGCTGATGATCCCACTTGTTTTCCTTTTCATTGATCAGGAACATTTATTCCCAAATACCAGCTCAGGAGGTATGGCGGTGCAATATGTTTTTTGGATCGGATTTACGGCTATTCTGGCCGTTTGCTTGTTTCTGTTTACGTCTCTGTTCATGGCGCCTGGACTGGCTACACGTTTTCTTTCGTTTCTATTTCGATTTCCTCTCCTGAAGAAGTGGCGGGAAGGAGCTATTCAGACCGGGAATGACATTGAAACCGCATCGCGGGAATTGAAAAATGAACGATTCACTTTCTGGTTGAAAGTTTTCGGGGCCACTTGTGGAAGCTGGGTCTCACGGTACCTTGTGATCAATGCGATCTTGCAGGCATTTTTAAATCTAGGGTTCATTGACCATATCACCATTCTCGGTAAACAACTCGTTCTCTGGCTTTTCATGCTTGTAAGCCCAACACCAGGAGGAAGTGGGGTTGCGGAATATGCTTTCAGTGAATTATTGAGTGCTTTCAGTTCATCGGCCGTACTTTTGGCTGCGCTGGCCATTTTGTGGCGACTGGTCTCTTATTTCCCCTATCTTTTCATTGGGGCCTTTCTTCTGCCACGATGGATCCGAAAAACACGCTCAACGAGGCGGCTGACCAACAAATAACGAATACAGTGCTGCACCGGAAACGATCAGCCAGAGTACAAGCTGATCTGATAGCGGAATAAAGAAGAGGGTCCCACAGCTTGTTGCAACAATAGCCAGAAGTAGTGCGCGACTAATCGCATGCGCTTTCCATAACTGGTCTAAAGAGATGTTTCTGAACTTTCCGGGAAGCAGGAACTCGAGTTGATATTGTTGAAATCCCATCAGAATGAGTAGTGGCAAAAGGATATATCCCTGGGGGACGCCAAATTCCCGATAGTTCCAGAACGCAAGAAATTCTTCCCAGTGGTTAATGGACGGATGAAGAAACCGTATTCCAGCATTGATAAGCAAAACCAGCGCAAAGAGTGCGCCGAGGCTAATGAAGATTAAACCGGTATTTGCGATCCTTTTATTCACTGAAGTATGCCTACGGATCTTTTCAGCACGAACCCAGACGAACACCTCACCAACCAATAGATCAGCCATATAGAAAAGTAAAATAAAATACAGGCTCCAATCCCAGAAATAATACCCAATAAGCGGAATCAGTGCATCACCAACTATCTGAATATATTTGATCCTTTTTGACATGTCAACGAAGTGCGTCGGCCTGTTTTCTCGAAAGTTCGAATTCAGGATTGTACTTCAACGCCTTGGCATAGGACTGAAGAGCCCTCGTCTTATCCCCTTTATCTTCGTAACATAAACCCATATTGTGCCAGGCCTCAACATATCGCGGCTCTGTGACAATGGCGGAATTGTAATAATAGATCGCGCTGTCCAGATCACCGATCACAAATTGTTTGATGTATCCTATCTGGAAGAGGGCCTCTGCGTAGGTTGTATCGATCTGAATCATTTTTCGGTACAGTCTCACGGCATCTTCTTCTTTTCCGAACTGCTGTTTTGCGTAGGCCAGGGAATACAATACATCCGGATCCTTGGGGCGTAATTCACTTGCTGTTGTATAATATTCTATGCAGATGGGATTTTTTTCACCCTGATAAAGTGCTCCGAGCATAATGTATGCCTCATAAAAATCCGGATCTTGCTGAACGGCTGTTTCATAACTCGATTTAGCCAACTCTATCTTTCCGAGCTTCAGGTAGTTCGATCCTTTAAGTACGTATGCATTCCTGTAACGCGGGTTTATTCTGAGCGCTTGGTTAATGTACTTGAAGGAAACCTCGTAATCCTGCAGCTGGCTGTAGGTGGACGCCAGGCCGATCAACGCTTTCAAATTCTTCTTGTCCTTTTTTATGATCAGATCATAATGACGTTGTGCCGATACGATGTCGTCAATTATTCTCTCCGGTCGATTATTCAGTACTTCAGCAAAAAGCAATCTGGCTTCTACATTATTCGAGTCAAGTCTGAACGCCTTGGCCCCATCGGCCATTGCTTTGTCATATTTATACTCCTCCAGCAGCATGTTTCCTCTTTTAACGAGCAATTCAACGCTGTCCGGAAATATTCCGATCAGACTGTCCAAGTCTTTCGGGAGCTTCTTTACGGGTTTATTCTCTCTACAGGAGATCAACAGCAATGGAAGCAGGAATACCAGATATCTCATTCCACAAATTTAATGTATTTCAAGGGTGGTTAAAACACATTCCAAGACACAGCGTTTACCATTCAGTCAAAATATGCTCACAGAGCGATGATCTTGCTCATTTTGGCTTAAATTTGTGTCATGAAGAAAGTAGTACCCATTATTGTACTTGTTTTGCTGTTCATAATGCCGCGCGACATTTTCGCTCAGGGCTGTTCACAATGCAGAATGCTTTCCGAACAAGCGGCAGAACTGGACGAAAATTCATTTGGCAGTAGCATCAACACGGGCATTCTCTACTTGATGATCATTCCCTATTTGCTGATCATGTTCCTTTTCAGGAAGCAGATCATTGCTTTTTTTCGCTCTCTGCTGATCAAGCGCTAGTTTAGCGTCTGCTTTTGAACAATGCGTGACTCAGATTCGCATAGGATAATGAGAACTCGATCGAACCACCGGTGTAGGCATTCCGCAGAGCCGAAACAGTAACATCATAGGAAACACCGAATTTAAACCCTCTCCAGTCGATCATGATCGCGGGTGCAATGGCATCCCTAAATCGGAAATACCCGCCAAAGCCGAAATAGGCATCCTGAAAATGACCTGTGATCTTCGTTCCATCTGAAAATCGGTAACGCAGCATAGCCCCCAGTATGGTTTCATAGTGCGGACCCTGTATGAACTGTACGACACTTCCGTTCACGGACCAATCCGTAGCCGCAATATCGGCAACAACGCTTGCATTTCCTACCCACTTACGGTAGAGCCTGTCACCATCTACAGTAGCATATTTCAACTGCGGCCTGTTCAGATTATATCCTGAAAAACCGATCTGCAATTTGAAATCATTATTCCGTTGAAATGAATTTTGTCCTGCGTCGTAGGTGTAAAAAACTCCTGCCGCTGCATCCATATATCGGAAGTCGGTTGTTGAATTGGGCTCACCTGAATTGATCGTTTGATCAAAACCAACACCTGTGAACTGATTGGCGAAGTTCAGCCGTGATAAATCAGCACTTCGATTCGCATACCCTCCTTGAATGCCGGCTGAGAAATAATGCCCATTTCCTGCAGGCAACACACCGCTCAATGACAATGCGCCACGTTGCATTCCGAAGCGCGCGTCTCCTCCTATATCGTTGTAGAACATCAGCCCAACGCCAACGTAAGCTTTGTCATTCATGCGTGATTTACCAAGGTTCACGTCTGCCGAAACATTCGTAGTCATGAATTGAGTTCCCGATCCCAACCACTGGTTTCGGTGATTGATGATCACGCGCTCCCATCCATCAAATACACCACATGCAGCGGGATTAATCAGCAGCGGTGTTTCCGATGTTTGGGTAAAATGAATGTCCTGAGCAGATGCATTTAACCCGACTGTAATTACAGATATACAAAGTAGTTTTTTCATGACTTAACGTATAAGCGTAATGTTGCCGGAGCGCATCTCCGATTTACCGTCGGTGTACTTGACCTCGAGCATGTAGGCATATACCCCCGCATTGCATGGTTTTCCATTGAAAGAACCGTCCCAGCTAAACGTTTTGTCAGAGGTTTGAACCATCAAGTTGCCCCAACGGTCATAGATAGAGAAAACAAACGACTGGATATCACGACCGACATAGAGGAACAACGTTTCGTTCAGCGCGTCTCCCTGCCCGTCTGGAGAGAATCCTGTTGGAACGTAAATACCAAGACCACAATCTGGTGAGGAATCATCCGGGTCACAAGGGTCAAGCGGATCTGATCCGTTGTTCACTTCAACACCATCGTTGAATCCGTCACCATCCGTATCCGGATTGTTTGGATCCGTTCCCAGAGCCGGCTCTTGTGCATCCAACAATCCATCGCCATCCGTATCTGTCTGACATCCCGGAAGAGTATCATCTGGATCACATGGATCAAGCGGGTCAGACCCAGCGGTTAATTCAGCTCCATCGTTTACACCATCTCCATCCGTGTCCGGATTTGTTGGATTAGTTCCTTGAGTATTTTCCTGTGAATTGGTCAAACCATCATTATCTTGATCACACGGGCCTGCATTCGGATTCGGCACGCAGGGGTCTGTGTTGGCCGGGTCCGCCTCATTGTTCACACCATCTCCGTCGGTGTCTGTTGTCGAAGGCTCAAGCGCATCGATCGTCCCATCTCCGTCGGTATCGGTAGGATTTGTTGGATCTGCGCCAATTTCGGCACAGTCATTCTCACCGTCTCCATCCGTGTCCGCATTATTGGGATCTGTACCCGCTGTAACCTCATCCACATTCAGGCAACCGTCACCATCGAGATCGGGATTGTCCGGGAGGAACACCGCCACGATATTCTCGGGAGAATTGATCATGATGCCATTCGTGTCTTCAGTTACGGCAAGATTCATGGGTCCGGTAGTAAATTCCCAATGGTCAAAAACGTACCCAGGATTGGCTTGCGCTATAACCAGTGTCTCTATCCCACCGAAATAAGATGTTGCCCATGGATAAGTAGGTGCCCAAACTGAATTCACTTTGATCTGTCCCGCTCCGGCAGGAGACACGTTGAATGTAGTAGCAAAAGGTCCTGTCAGCTGATAACAGTCGATCAGTCCATCTGTTAGCTCTGTACATCTCGAATTGATGAAATCCCTTAAATCCTGAACATTGGCACTCCATCCTGCAACTGTTCCACCCCATCTCGCACAATGCGCCGGCATTTCAGGTGCGATCTCATTGATCATGCTGTCCAATAAACTAATAATATAATCACATGAAAAGTTGGTGTTAATGAGGTCGGCATAACGCGTAACGTAATACTGTTCAACAATTGGATTTTCGTTTATCAGTTTTTCAAGAATATCTGTATGTCCCTGCCCACCAGGATTATTAAGGTTTTCGGCATTACATGGGTCTGCCGCTGGGGTTTCATCAGGTATCCCCGTGTAATTGATATAATGCCCGAAAGTTGCATCCATATCCCAAAGGGTATATCTCCATTTCTTCTTGGTTCCTAATGGGTTAAGCCCTCTCCACCATGCCGTATTCCAATTCAGCCAGTCTTGATTAACGGTATAAGAATTGATCATAAAATAATCTGCCAACGATTTCCAGTCCAGTTGATTGTCTGCAATGGCAAAGTTAGCGGGGTTGCCCATATTGTTGGTCATGATAAAATTTCTTAGGGTATTCCAATCGGTTTGTGCTTGCGCACCTCCGTATTCGGTCCAGGTTCCACCCCAAGTCTTCAGGAACTGAATGTTGTATTCATTCTGATCAGAGTAATAATCAGTAAAATCATGATCATCTACCTTTTCACGTATTTCATAAACACCCCAATATTGCCCGTTTAGGTAAACTACACAAGGCCGCCAAGTGCGTTCGTCAAGACGCATGTCCGCTCTTTGAGAAAGTGTATGGATCAAGGCATCTCTAATGTGTGCACCCCCACTTTCAAAAGGATAGTTATCACTGGCTCCCGGCTTGAGTATCAGTCGTTGAAATCCGGTTCTGGTTTTGTTTGGAAAGATCTGATGATCGATGTCACCATTGTAGCCGAACTGGTCTTTCATAATAACGTCGAACCCTCGCTGATCATAAGCCCATGAGTCATTCCCATGCTCGTTGAACTCAGCCTCTCCGTTGTCTATGAACAATCCATCTTCTTCAAATAACTCAAACGAGCCTTGTGGGGTGATCTGATCGCCTTCCAATAAATCCTGAACACTATTATTTCCTTGTCCCATGACTGAAACGACGGGTACATCATGGTTCACATTTATGAAATAGCTCGCTGACCGCGTAAAGCTGGAAAGTTCTGCCGAAAAGGCCTTTGCTCTCAGCACCGTAGTCGCATTGATGTTCAATGGGCCGGAATAAAGTGTGGAAGTAGTTGTAGGAACCGACCCGTCGAGTGTGTAGCGAATGGTCGCCGTGGCATCGCTGCAGCTAATGGTTACTGTTTGATTGCCAGCATAAAAACCAGGCGTAAGACTGAAAACCGGTGTAGGAGTGTAGAAATTAACTGCTCCAGTATTGTTTGCATTGGGTGTTGGTGCTGTAAATAATTTCCAGTCTGCTGCACCATTGGTTGATCTTCCGACGGAGTGATCATTCTTTGTCATGTGAACGATCTTGATCGAATCGACCACATTGCCAAAAGTGTTTGCCAAAATGATCCATTCACCGTCCGTTTGCGTCAATTTGAAATTGGGATGATATTGGTTGCCGTTGACAGTATTTCTGCTGGAACAAAATACCATCTTGAAACCGTTGGCAGGAATAGAACCACTCGGAATCATCCATTTCGTGAGATTATTTTCATTATCCGAAAGATAATACCCTGTAAGATCCACGGCAGAAGCACCCATGTTGTAGAGCTCGATCCAGTCCTCACGCAGGCCATAGGCATCTGTTGGACCATTCAAATTAGAACATGAATATTCATTGATGATGACTTGGGAACTAGCACTGCTGATAAGTAAAAGTCCTAGTACCGTGAGTAAAAATCGTTTCATATTTTCAACGTTTTTGTTTCGAGAGTCGTTCTTGAATCGAAACAATATTAACTAAATATTAATTGTATTTGTATCTTCGAGACGTTCAAATCGCCTTTGAGGTTGAGCAAATTACAAATAAATCCTTTTAATTCTATGAAAAATATCTTTGTCTGTTCTATTCTCGCGATAAGTTTTATGCCTGTTTTGGTAGGTTGTAAAAAGTTGGAAGGAGAAGGCGGATCATCCACCATCAAGGGGGTTGTTATCGAACGGAAGTACAACACTGTAGGCACGCTGATAGCAGAGTATCCGGCAATGGACGTTGATGTGTACATACTCTACGGTACAGAGGATAATTTCCCGGATGACGATGTTAAGACCAGTTTTGACGGTAGTTTCGAGTTCAACTATTTACAACCTGGCAATTATAAGGTCTATGCATACGAGGACTGCAACACATGTCCGAGCGGACAAGATTATGTGATCGAAGAAGTTGTAATCGAGGAGAAGAAATCAACCGTCGAAGTGGACACCATTTACATTAAAAAGATCTAAATGCGGTTTCTTTTTGTCGGATTTTGCTTGTTGGTGACATCTGCTTTTTCCCAGGTGAACGAGGCTCAGGTATGGGTTGAAACGGGAGTCACCGGAAAGGTCATGAAGGATATGGACTGGGGCGTGGAGGTGACGAATCGTTTTGGAAGTAATGGAATCGAAACTTTCTTTCCTCAAGCTACGCTCAAGTACAAAGTGGCCAAGTGGTTCCGTCCATCAATTGAATACCGGCTTATCGGCAACCGTGAATTGGCCGGGTATTATCTGTACTCGCACCGAATCAATCTCAACACAGAGTTCCGTTATACTTTTTCACGCCTTTCCGTGCGATCGAGAATCCGCTACCAGTTCGGATTCAGGAATTTAGTGTCAAGCAGTTTTTATGAACCGGAATTTGATCGTGCGCTTCGCGTGAAAGTTGAAGGTTCTTATGACATAAATGATTTTTTCCTGACGCCCGTTCTAAGTGCTGAGCTTTTCTATGACCCTCTGTACGGCCCCTACGGGCAGCAGATCAACAAGCTCAGATTTTATGGCGGTTTTGATTTTGACCTGAATGCGCCACACGGTGTATCTGTAGGATATTTGTATGATGCCAGAGTGAATATTACCGGACCAAGAACTCGCCATGTACTCAACCTTAGCTACTCGTATCAGATCGGTTCAAAGTCCTCGAAGGACACAAAGAATTGACGCAACGGACTTACTCCTTTTTAGATACTTCTTCCACCCTCAAACCGATGTCCAGCACTTCGTCAATGGCTGATGCTGTAATTCCCTGTTCGAGAGCAAAGGTGTAGTTCCCTTTTTCCGGCATCTTTCGTCTTTTGAAGTTCAAAGGAAACTCTACAACCGTGCCTGTTTTTTTCCCTGACCATGTTCCATCCGGGTTTTGGATCCTGATCTGGAAGGGCTCTCGGGCATTCGATCCGGACGGTGTGGTTGTGTTGAGAAAGATCCAAAGGTTGTTGTAATGATAATCTGTTGTAGTTCTCAGCGTTATGATAAAATCATATTCTTTGGCCGTATCCTGAATAGGGACCTTAAAAACAGCTTTCTGGTCACGAGCCCAGCTCGAATGAGGAAATTCATAGGTCTTTTCATAATACGCTTCTTTTTGGCAGGCCGTGATCGCCGCCAATACGCAAAGGGAAAACACCGTGATCACCTTATTCATTTCCCGAGTTATTCTGCCCTCCGCGATTGCGGTTCGGGCGGTTTCGTCTACGGTTATTGTTGTTTCCTGAAGGTTTGTTCGGAACTTCTCCCGACGATTTTTCAAGCCCTGTCTGCTGCACGCTCTGTGTTGGCTGTCCGTTGCCCCCACCTTTGTTTCCGGATCTCTTTTTCTTCTTCGATTTGAACGCATGCTCAAAGCGGTTCAAACTATCTTGCCCGACCACATTCGTGTAATCCGGCTCCTTCACGACAACTTCTCCGGAATACTCGAGCAATTCTTTGGGCTTACTTCCTTCCTGGTTCATTTTGATGATCTCCCTAACCCTTGCCGGAGAAAGTGCGATCAATCCGCTTCCAATGGCAGCGTCTCCTTCATAAACATACCACATCTGCTCCTTGAATACATCCGTCTTTATATGGTGTGCCGAACCCTTTTCAGTATGCAGCCTTGTATCTGCTTTTGGGAAGGATTTAATGCTTTCCAGATACATGTCGAGCTCATAATTGAGGCAACATTTCAGCTTGCCGCATTGCCCTGCCAATTTCTGGGGATTCAGGGAAAGTTGCTGATAGCGCGCCGCCGATGTGGAGACCGATCTAAAATCAGTTAACCAGGTCGAACAGCACAACTCCCTTCCGCAAGAGCCTATTCCTCCGAGCCGTGATGCTTCTTGTCTTGATCCGATCTGCCTCATTTCGACGCGGATCCTGAACTCGTCAGCCATATCCTTGATAAGCTGTCGAAAATCGACGCGCCCTTCTGCTGTGTAGTAAAAAGTTGCCTTCGAAAGATCGCCCTGATATTCCACATCCGAGATCTTCATCTCAAGGTTGAGGTTCACGGCAAGCGTTCGGGACTTGTACATCACCTCCCGTTCCAGCGAACGTGCTTTGATCCACTTGTCGATATCTTCCTGGGCAGCGATACGCATGATCTTTCTGGCTTCAAGCGGCTTGAAACCCGGCGATTTTTTCCTTACCTGAATCCTGGCAAGCTCTCCTGTAACCGATACCACCCCCACATCATATCCCGGACTGGCCTCAACGACCACCACATCACCGATATGTAGGCTCATGCCCTTGGCATTACGGTAAAAATTCTTACGGCTGTTCTTGAACCGAACTTCAACTATATCGTAAGGTGTCTGCCCGGCCGGCAAGGCGATGTTCGCCAGCCAGTCGTAAACCTCGAGCTTGTTACATCCTCCAGAACTACAGGTGCCATTATTCTTACATCCACGCGGAGTACCGTCTCCGCTTCCGCAACTTGAACAACCCATCTTTCTTTATCTTTAAGCGTAAAATTAAGCAAATATTTATTGCCTTCTGAATCAGGCCTTATGGATATAGCGCATAACATTGAAACAGAGCTCTGTAAAGAGTATTCTCGCATTCGCATTTCGGTCGATGTGATAGTGCGCATCATTGAATGATGTTGAAAGGTCAAAAATGTTGTTTCCAGTAATGAACCTGGCAAAATTCGCAAGGAAACCGTCTTCTTCCACAGAAACTCTTGTCAGCTGATCATCCGTATAATTGCGCAGCATGCTCTGACGGAACATGTGGAGTGAATACTGAAGGAATAATTTCTGTCTTTCCTTGCTTAGCCCCGCGGCCTCCTCTGCCCAGTCAAGCATCCCGATAACATCTCTTTTATAAGAAACCCGCATTACCTGAATGAAAAGCTCTCTGTTAGCGTCCTGATCGGCGTTGGCCTCTGCGATCCTTATGGCATCGATGAGGTTTCCTTCGGAACGGGAAACGATACTTTCGGCTGAAGAAGCCGTCAGTGAAAGCTTGTTGCGCAAAAACAAACTGATGTCATCCGAACTGAGTCGTGGTACTTTGATCAGCTGCGTTCGGGAAGTTATGGTTGCTAGCAGCTTATCCTGGGAATCTGAAAGCAGAATAAAGACTGTACGCGAAGGCGGTTCTTCTAGGATCTTGAGCAATTTGTTTGCGCAAGTTGCATTCATTTCCTCCGCCATCCAGATGAACATAACTTTGTACCCTCCTTCGTAGGATTTAAGTGATAGCTTTTTAATGATCTCCTGGCTCTGTTCTGTTCCAATAACTGGTTTGCGCTCTTTCGGATCGATGCGGCTGACCCAGTCGTTCAAGTCAAAGTAGGGGTTCTGAGCGATCTGCGCCCGCCATGGCTCGATAAAAGCGTCCGACACCTTCCCTTTGTCAAGACCTAACACGATCGGAAATGCAAAATGCACATCAGGATGCACGAGTCCGGACATTTTCTTGCACGCACCGCATGCACCACAGCTGTCCTTGGCAGTCCTGTTCTCGCAGAATAAATACTGTACGAATGCTAAGGCCAGTGGTAATCCCCCGTGACCGGCTTTACCTGAAAACAATTGAGCGTGACTGATCTTGTCAGAACTCACCTCGTGGATCAAATGATCCTTCAGCTCCTGCTGACCTATGACCTCACGGACTTGCATGCCTAAAAGTACACG
>JBKCAB010000345.1:0-2697 GCA_046307935.1 Bacteroidota bacterium
CGGTAAGGCATTGCTTGCCCGGATCACCAGCGAACCGGACGAGCTCAACCGACAGTTCTTCTCCTTGCTTCTCTGGAAAAGATTCCAACCGCTGAAAGGTACAACAGCAGCAAGCAGTTCAGGAGCATTGGATATTGTTTCGAACCAGATCAATTCGATGCTGGCAATGGTCTCGAAAGACTACAAATTGAATGTCAATCTGGATGCGGATAACCTTACCGGAGAGAACACCATGGAATTCGGCGTTTCCAAAGGATTTCTGGATAACCGCTTGATCATTACCGGATCTTTCGGTGTTGAAAGCAATACATCTTCCGGACAGGAAGGGCAAAACACATTGATCGGTGATGTAAGCGTCGAATACCTGCTCAATGACGCCGGAACCTTCAGGATCAACATCTTCAATGAATCAAACGATTATTCGACCATTCAGGAAAAAGATCTCGGACCATTTACACAGGGAGCAGGTCTCAATTACCAGGAGGACTTCGATAATTTGTCCAATTTCATGCTTGTTCAGTCGGTAATGGATATTTTCAGATCCAAAGAACACAAAAAGTATCCAGTCCGAAAGAAGAAACGACAAAGTCCTGTTCCACCCGCCAATAACGGTCCCGCGGCACAAAGACGAAGCTGATCGCCTCCGAATTGTTGATATCCACCACCTGAAAAGTGGAATCAAATCCTTATTTTTATCCTCGCCAAATAACTGGATAAATGAAGAAAGTACTCGTTGCTAACAGGGGTGAGATCGCTCGCCGTGTCATACGGACACTCAAAAAAATGAACATTGCAAGTGTTGCAGTCTACTCCGATGCGGACCGGAATGCGCCGCACGTGCTCGAGGCGGATGAAGCAGTTCATCTCGGTGCCAGTCCTTCATCAGAAAGTTACCTGAAACAGGACCTGATTATTCAGTATTGCAAAGAGCTGGGTGTAGATGCCATCCATCCGGGATACGGATTCCTTTCAGAGAATGCCTCCTTCGCGCGAAAGCTGAAAGAAGCAGGAATCACTTTGATCGGCCCTTCGGCAGAATCCATGGAGATCATGGGCGATAAACTCAGTGCCAAAAAAGCAGTGAAATCGTATGACGTGCCGCTCGTACCAGGTGTGGATGAAGCGATCAGCGATGTGAATGTGGCGATCAAGATCGCTGAAGAAGTGGGTTACCCTGTACTGATCAAAGCTTCTGCCGGTGGAGGTGGAAAAGGAATGCGACTTGTTCATCACTCAGACGAGTTTGCGGAACAGATGCGCATGGCACAGAACGAAGCGCGTTCCTCATTTGGCGACGATGCCGTTTTCATCGAGAAGTTCGTAGAAAAACCGCGTCACATCGAAATCCAGGTCTTTGCCGATAAAATGGGAAATACGGTGTATTTATTCGAACGTGAGTGTTCAATTCAGCGCCGCCATCAGAAAGTGGTCGAAGAGGCACCAAGTGCGATACTGACCCCTGAATTGCGCAAAGCCATGGGTGAAGCTGCTGTAAATGTGTGTAAAGCATGTAATTATGAGGGTGCCGGAACGGTGGAATTCCTCGTCGATGCGAACATGAAGTTCTACTTTCTCGAAATGAATACCCGTTTGCAAGTAGAACACCCCGTTACCGAGGAGATCACCGGGCTTGACCTCGTGGAGTGGCAGATCCGTGTTGCAAGGGGAGAAAGACTTCCAAAACTGCAAGACGAACTGAGCATCAACGGACATGCGATCGAAGTACGTGTGTACGCCGAAGATACCTTGAACGGTTTCACACCGGATATTGGAACTTTGAAGCGTTACCGCGTTCCATCAGGGCGGAGTGTTCGGGTGGACGATGCATTCGTGGAGGGAATGGACATTCCCATCTATTACGATCCAATGATCGCGAAACTGGTTGTCTGGGGAAAGACCCGAAAAGATGCGATCAGACGGGCAGTTAAAGCAATCGATGACTACGAGATCTCCGGCTTGAAGACAACACTCGATTTCGGCAAATATGTGTTAAAACACGAGGCATTCATCAGCGGACAATTCGACACCAACTTCGTAAAACACTACTTCCAGGATCCAACCGTCATGTATACCGCAATGGAGGAAGAAAAAGAGGCACTGCAATTGGGGATCAACACAATATGGCAGGATATTCTGGATAGAAAGAAATCAGAATATGCATCCCGAAAAGTAGATGGTGCCTGGCAGATCACCAGGGGGTAATTTTTTGAAATTGACGCACCAGCATTTGGAGATTAAATGATACTTTTACGAAACAAATCCATAAAACATGAACTTACACGAATATCAGGGCAAATCAATTCTTAAGAGCTACGGTGTTGCGATCCAGGAAGGTGTCGTGGTAGACAAGGTAGAAGATGCCGTTGCTGCCGCTAAAAAACTGACAGAAGAAACCGGCACGGGCTGGTATGTAGTAAAGGCGCAGATCCATGCCGGAGGACGAGGAAAGGGGAAAGTGCAGGAGACCGGTTCAAACGGAGTTGTGCTCGCCAAAGGTATCGGTGAAGTGGAAGAAAAAGTGAAAGGGATCCTCGGCGGACATCTCGTAACACTTCAAACGAATGGAAAAGGTAAAAAAGTAAACAAGGTCCTTCTTGCGCAGGATGTGTATTATCCGGGAGAGTCGCAGCCTGAGGAATTTTATATGTCCGTGTTGCTTGACCGTGAGCAGGGAAGGAATGTGATCGTATATTCTAC
>JBKCAB010000346.1:0-2444 GCA_046307935.1 Bacteroidota bacterium
TACTGCATGTCCTGCTACCTTGGATTACAGCATCCTGAATGAACAGATCGACCGAATGAACGGTGATAACATGGAAGCGGGAACGGCCATTGGGACGGGTCTTGGTACTGCTATTACACGCCTCCGAAATGACAGTCTGCCGTCGAAAGTAGTAATCCTGCTCACGGATGGCAGCAACAATATGGGCGACATAGACCCCATAATGGCTGCTGAGCTGGCCAAAGCTAAAAATGTCCGAGTCTACACAATTGGGGTCGGCAGCAATGGTGAAGCTCCTACTCCCGTCATCACACCGTTTGGTGTTCGCTATGAGAACATGGAAGTGGAGATCGATGAAATGACACTTGTCAAGATCGCTGAAACAACCGATGGTCAATATTTCCGTGCCACTGATGAGAAGGGGCTTTCGGAGATCTATACCGAGATCGACAAACTGGAAAAAAGAAGAATGCTCGACCGACAGTATAAATCAGAACCACCAACTAACCCAACTGCTTTCATCAACTGGTCGCTTTTGTTGATGCTCATCTCTTTTATTGGCAGCCGGATATTATTTAAATGGCATGAATAAGCTCCGCTATACATATCAACTCAAGTCAATTCTTATCGCCATCATGGCATGGGAGCTCTTTTTCTGGATGATCACTGGTCTTCTTCTCTTTCTATTGGGATTGCTCGATGAAGGATCACTCAGCCGACTCGGATTCCGTTATGAAAATGCGCTATGGCTTTTCCTGCTGATCCCGATCTTTATGGGTGTATACATTTACAATTTATACGCAACGAATACAGTAGCCGGTCGCACTCCGGAAAGAATTCGCGCCCTCATTCTGTCACCTGTGAATTCGCGTTGGAGTTTTCTGCGTTTCATGCTTTACAGAAATTCCTTTGTTTTCATGGTTTTTGCGCTGGCTCAACCCGTTTTCGGAACAAGAAAGGTCGCCGGAACTGTTGAAAGTATGGAACTGGTGCTTTGTCTCGACATTTCCAATTCCATGAATACCAAGGATATCACCAAAGAAATGTCCCGACTGGATATTGCCAAAAGAGCTACCATTCAGCTCATCAACAATCTCCGTGGAGAAAAGATCGGGGTAGTCCTTTTCGCGGGCAGCGCTTTCGTGCAGCTACCGATCACTTCCGATTATTCCGCAGCAAAACTCTTCGTAAACGACATCAGCACAGATATGATCTCCACTCAGGGTACGAATATCAAAACGGCGCTCACGACTGCTCAGACGATGTTTTCGGAGCAAAAGACCTCCAAGGGAATCATATTGGTCACAGACGGGGAGAATCATGAAGAGGATCCTACGCAGATCCTTAGAGCGTTGGATGAAAGTGGGATCGTTCTCAGTGCATTTGGGATCGGTACCCGGCAAGGTGGTCCGGTGCCTCAAAATCCTGACCGACCGGAACTTGGATTCAAAGTATCCCCAATGGGTTCGACGGTTATTTCGAAAGTGAACCCTGAACTGATCCGAAAGCTCGCCTCCGGCGGAACGGGTACCGCTGTGATCAGCGATAGCGAGTTTCCAGATCTCAGCGCACTATTAACACAAATTAACCAAATGAAGCGCACGAAACTGCGAGATTTGCAGTTCGATATGAAGGATAACCGATTCAGGATACCGCTATCTATCAGCTTGGTTTGCTGGTTACTCTTTCTGTTATCGTACCCTAAGACTAGACAAGAAAACGCATGAGACCCATTGTTACCCTGTTGATCGCTTTTTTGTCGTTGTCCGTAATCGGTCAACAGTGGAGAGATTCACTAGAAACAGCTCGAAATCTCTACAGAAAAGGAGAATATGAAAAGGCGCTCAAATACTACGAATCGGCTCAAAAAAATGCCCCTAACGGAATTGACCTCTCCGATGAGATGGGTCAGTCAGCATATAAGCTTCGGGACTTTGAACGGGCGGAGAAGATCTATCGTCAAAGCGCATCTTCGAAAAAAGACAATGGATCCAAAGCAAGGTCCTATCACAACCTAGGTAACGCTTGCATGAAGAAAAAAGACTATCAAAGTGCCGCTGATGCATACCGACAAGCGTTGCGAAACGATCCGGAAAATGAACGGACACGCTACAATCTATCCGAAGCGATCCGCCGCATGAAGCAAGAAGAAAAAGATCAAAAGGAGAAGGACAAAAACAACAAAGAACAAAATAACGATCAGCAGAACAGCGGCGATCAGAGCCAGAATAAACAGGAAGATCAGCAAGGAAATCAGCGCAGGAACAAGGAACAGAGTGGTAAGGATAATCGGCCAAATAACAAGCGGAAAAACGGACAGAACAGATCGTCTCTTCCCAATCGTTCTGTTGACCGCATGCTTGACGAGCTGATGAAAGCAGAGTCTGCAACAAAACGGAAAATGGGCGGAAATCAAGGAGAGGGTCCCGTTGCAACATCAGGTAAAGACTGGTAATGAGAATAAT
>JBKCAB010000347.1:0-2489 GCA_046307935.1 Bacteroidota bacterium
ACCTACAATAATGATTAGACCAAACTCACCACTTTCGCGGTGATCGATCTCTGGAGACCGCACAAACGCAGGATCTTCATTGATCATCTGAGCCACTTCCTTAAAACCATTATCGACCGTGTCAAAAATGGCATTGATGAAAAGATTGGCTACTTGATTGTCTGACAGTTTTTTCTTGATCAGCGAGCCTAACATTGATTTCCAGTTTGTTGTTGTTTGTTAAACAAAAATAAAGCGCAAGACATCCAATGTTACCTTGGTAAAACGCCTCTTATTAACGAAGTTTTCAACAGAAGTTAACATTCAGTCCAATCGCTTTAATTCCAACTCCTCCCTTGAATAATTCCGCAGAGGCAAAACTTCTACCTGAACATTCGAGGTATCCAAACCAAACTCTCTGTGCATAGGGTAACTTATCCTGTGTAACCATGCGTAGGTTACCATAGCCACCCTATTCAAAGTTTTCAATTCATTGACACTCGAAACCATGGATTTCACAAAGATATATTTAAAATCGGCTGAAATTTCGTGTTTCCGTAAAGAATCGAATCGACTTCGTTCATCCACTTCACCATTGGCCTCCATCTCATCCACTACCTTTCTAAACAAATTGCCTGCAGTGTAGCGAACTTTAAATCCAACTTTCAAATGCACATAAAATACTTTTCCAGGTAAGATCGTTCTGACACTGTACTCCTTGTCGTGGGCCTGCGGATTGTCTAACGTTTCCACAAAAACAAACCAGTAAACATCTGCTCGCTTTGGCTGGTAGTGAAAAATAGACTGTATAATATTGGCATCTACGCTACCTGCTTCCCCAGAGCTTTTGGTCATATAGACCAGATTAGTGGCATCCTTTGGCATCGAGCGATCAGCGATAATATCTGCAAACATATCCCTGTAATCGAGCAGATCAACTCTCTTGAAGTGCTTATCCCTATACAACCTTGCTCTGTGAAAAAGGTACATCATGGAGAAAAGTAGAACGGCCATGATCAGTGTAAACCAACCACCGAACAAAAACTTCTTTAGGTTGGAAAAAAGAAAACTAAGCTCTGTAGAAAAGAATACAATGCCAAGCAGGATCAACCAAAAAGTGGATACGCCGCGAAGCTTAAAAAACAAGAGTAACAACATTGAGGTCATTAACATATTGAGTGTGATCGACAACCCATAAGCTGCTTCCATTTTTTCCGCTCTCTGAAAAATGAACAGGACAGTTAGGCAACCGAGCATCAGAAACCAGTTAACCGCCCCGATATAAACTTGTCCCTTTGCGTGCGACGGATAACTCACACGGTGGTTGATCCAAAGTCTCTGTTTGAAAGCTTCATTGACAAGGGTAAAGCAGCCACTGATCAATGCCTGACTAGCAATGATGGCAGCTGCAGTTGCAACAAAAATAACGATCGGAAGATATCCTTTCGGCACAAGTGAATAAAACACTCCATGTCCAGAAAGCTTGGTTCCAACGTGTTCTAATGCCCATGCGCTCTGACCAAAATAATTAAGCAGCAAACAAATAGACACAAAAGTCCAGCTCACCCTGATATTTTTCCTGCCACAATGTCCAAGGTCAGCATAAAGTGCCTCTGCTCCTGTTGTGCACAGGAAAACGGCTCCAAGAATCCAGTATCCTCCGGGATGATCTGATAACAGCTGTACAGCATAATATGGATTAATTGCCCTAAGCACCTCAGGATTCTCGAACAACTGAAGGGCTCCCAAGAATCCGATGGTAACGAACCAAACAAGCATGACAGGACCGAATACTCCGCCAACCATACTCGTACCAAATTGCTGAAAAACGAACAACAGGATCAGGATTGACACCACAATAGGTAATGTTGGCAGTTCTGGGTACAAGATGCCTAACCCTTCGACAGCGGAAGAAATAGAGATCGGCGGGGTTATGAACCCGTCGGCAACCAACGCACTGCAACCAATTAGTGCTGCAATGATTGGCCATTTCGCCGGATGCTGTTTCACGAGGCTGTAAAGAGCAAAGATCCCACCTTCTCCGTTATGGTCGGCTTTGAGTGCAAGGATCACATATTTGAAGGTTGTAATGAGCAGCACGGTCCAAAAAACGAGTGACATGCCACCGAGAATCAAGACTTCAGAAATAGGCTCATTGCCAATGACCGCGTTAAAAACGTACAACGGAGAAGTTCCAATATCACCATAGATTATTCCTAACGTGATCAGCAAACCCGCCGCACTTAGTTTTGAAGGTGAATAATCTGTAGACTTTTTCACGGCTAAATATAGCGAATTCCGAATGCAAAAAAGTGATATTGTCATTAACTTTCGGCACAGAAAGATGAAGACAGGGATCACAGGTCAGCAGGCCAAAGAAAAGTTGAAACAATTCGGATACAACGAACTTTCGGCCCCAAAGCGGAAGGATCTGTTTGCACTGATCAAAGAGATCGCCAGCGAACCGATGTTCTTGTTGCTGATCGCCAGCGGCAGCTTATACATGATAC
>JBKCAB010000348.1:0-9175 GCA_046307935.1 Bacteroidota bacterium
CTTATCTATTTATAATTAATCTAAATAAAAAGTCATGATCCAGGTCACGGAAAATGCGAAGAAACAGGCGCTCCGACTTATGGAGGATGAAGGGAAAGAAGGCTACTTCATTCGTGTTGGGGTGCAAGGAGGGGGTTGTTCTGGTCTAATGTATCAACTGACCTTTGACAACGAGCAAAAAGAAGACGACAAAACCTTCGAGGACAACGGAATCAAGGTTGTTGTAGACAAGAAAAGCTTTTTGTATCTTATTGGAATGACACTTGATTTTTCGGGAGGGCTCAACGGCAAAGGCTTTGTCTTTCAAAACCCTAACGCTGACAGAACCTGTGGTTGTGGAGAATCTTTCTCCGTCTAACACTTAAAAAGATGGGATACACCGAAAACGAGCTGGCCAACGATCTCAGAGACCAGGAATACAAGTTCGGCTTCGTTACGAACATTGAGTCCGACAAAGCACCGAAAGGTCTGAACGAGGATATTATTCGTTTCATTTCACTCAAAAAGAATGAACCGGTATGGCTCCTTGAATTTCGACTTAAAGCTTTTGCCATCTGGAAAGAAATGATTGAACCGGAATGGGCTCACGTTCATTATGAAAAACCTAATTTCCAGGACATCACGTATTATGCGGCTCCCAAGCAGAAAAAGAAATACGAATCTTGGGATGATGTGGAGCCTGAGCTCAAGGAAACCATGAAAAAGTTAGGGATCTCCATGGAAGAACAACAGCGTCTTACCGGCGTTGCAGTGGATTTTGTGATGGACTCCGTTTCTGTTGCTACTTCATTTAAAGAAAAACTTAAAGAATTGGGAATCATCTTCTGTTCTTTTTCAGAAGCTGTTCAGGAGCATCCTGAGCTGGTCAGAAAGCACATGGGAACAGTAGTACCAATGACCGATAATTTTTACGCCGCGCTCAATTCGGCGGTATTTACTGACGGATCCTTCTGCTACATTCCGAAGGGCGTTCGATGTCCGATGGAGCTCTCCACTTACTTCCGCATCAATGAAGGCGGTACTGGTCAATTCGAACGAACACTGGTTGTCGCAGACGAAGGATCCTATGTCTCCTATCTGGAGGGATGCACGGCTCCCCAACGCGATGAAAACCAGTTACACGCCGCAGTTGTTGAGCTGATCGCGCTTCAGGATGCTGAGATCAAATACTCAACTGTTCAGAACTGGTATCCGGGCGATAAAGACGGGAAGGGTGGAGTTTTCAATTTCGTCACTAAACGAGGGCTGTGTGAAAAAAACGCAAAGATCTCATGGACTCAGGTAGAAACTGGTTCTGCCGTTACCTGGAAATATCCGTCATGCATATTGAGAGGAGACAATTCAGTAGGTGAGTTTTATTCTGTAGCCGTGACCAACAATTACCAGCAGGCAGATACCGGAACTAAAATGGTACACATCGGTAAGAATACGAAAAGTACGATCATTTCCAAGGGTATCTCAGCAGGAAGATCCCAAAATTCCTATCGCGGACTGGTTCAGATTCACAAGAATGCTGAGAATGCAAGAAACTTTTCGCAGTGTGACTCATTATTGATGACCGATGAATGCGGAGCGCATACCTTCCCCTACATCGAATGCAAGAACAGTTCAGCGAAGATCGAACACGAGGCCACTACCTCCAAGATCGGTGAGGATCAGATCTTCTATTGCCTTCAGAGAGGCATCAGTGAAGAAAAGGCGATCAGCCTGATCGTCAATGGATACTGTAAGGAAGTGTTGAATCAGCTGCCTATGGAATTTGCAGTTGAGGCGCAGAAACTTTTGGCGATCAGTTTGGAAGGATCTGTAGGGTGAGACGGAGAACGAGTGCGAGAGTGAGGGTCAGAGTGAGAGCGAGGGGGAGAGTGAGTGTTACAGAGGAGAGAAAGGAAAATCAATAGTGAATAAAGAAATGATTACAATTAAAAATTTACATGCATCGATCGACGGGAAAGAGATCCTGAAGGGATTGAATCTCGAAGTAAAAGCTGGTGAGGTTCACGCTATCATGGGTCCGAACGGTGCAGGAAAAAGTACATTGGCATCTGTACTCGCCGGAAGGGAAGAGTATGAGATCACGGATGGTTCAGTTGACTTTGAAGGCAAGGATCTATTGGAGCTTTCTACCGAAGACCGGGCAAGAGAAGGTTTATTTCTTGCTTTTCAGTATCCTGTCGAAATTCCGGGAGTATCCAATGTGAACTTCCTGAGGACTGCACTCAATGAGATAAGAGAATACAAAGGTCAGGAGCAGATCTCGGCGAAAGACTTTATGGCTATGGTCAGAGAAAAATCGGCCATCGTAGAGCTCGATGCAAAACTTGCTTCACGTGCTGTCAACGAAGGTTTTTCAGGAGGTGAGAAGAAACGCAATGAGATCTTTCAGATGGCAATGCTCGAACCGAAGCTGGCGATCCTTGATGAAACCGATTCCGGACTGGACATTGATGCGCTTCGAATCGTTGCGAATGGAGTGAACAAGCTAAAGTCTGCAAAGAATGCGACGATCGTCATTACGCACTATCAGCGCCTGCTCGATTACATCGTGCCTGACTTCGTGCATGTTCTGTACGACGGGAAAATTGTAAAAACCGGTCCGAAAGAGCTTGCGCTCGAGCTGGAGGAGAAAGGGTACGACTGGATCAAAGCTGAAGTGGAAAAAGCATAATCAAAGAGCGCTCCATGAGTACAACAGAAATGATCAGGGAATCCAGGATGAATAGTTTTACTGCTTCACTTACTGCTTCAGCCATTGCTGTTTCGGAAGAGCTGCGTATGCAAGCAGAAAAAACGCTCAATTCGCTCGATTTCCCTACAACGCGCAACGAGGCCTGGAAATATACCCGATTGAACAGGATCTCGAAGCTGGAACTTAGTACTGGTCATGCTGGCACACTTCATCTTGACAGTAATTTTTTGATCAGCCAGGAGGCCTATACACTCGTGTTTGAAAACGGACATTTCATAGCGGAGCTTTCAAGCAAAGATCTTTCAGCCGCAGTATCCATTACTGAACTGAAAAATGCAGATGAAAAGACACTTCAACTGATCGGTTCACAAGTTATTACGGAAGGTGAAGTCTTTACCTCCCTGAATACGGCTTACATGTCAAACGGGTTAGTGATCCGCATCAAAGCAAACGCATCACCGGAAAAACCGATACAACTGATTCATGTCCTTTCGGGAAGACAGCAAATGGCTGCCTACCGTGTCTTTGTGGTGGCGGAGAAATTCTCCAAAGCATCCCTGTTAACAGGATTTTTTAGTGCGAACGCACAGAACAGCCTGTTCAATGGGGTTACAGAGATCCTTGTTGAAGAAGGAGCGCATCTTACGATCGATAAACTCCAGCTCGAATCAGAAGGCAACTACCATATTGGAACAGAGCAGGTGCGGCAGGAGAAAGATTCCAGCTTCACGATCAATACCATCACTCTCGACGGAACTTTGGTGCGCAACAACCTTAACATTGCAGTGGATGGTCTCAACTGCACAACCAATTTGAATGGCGCTTATCTCCTTCGTAACGATCAGCATGTAGACAATCACACCATGGTTGATCACCGGAAACCGCACTGCAATTCCAATGAACTGTACAAAGGAGTCATCGATGGCACGGCTACAGCGGTTTTCAATGGAAAGGTGTTTGTCCGTAATGACGCCCAGAAGATCAATGCTTTTCAATCGAATGGAAATGTGTTACTCAGTGATTCTGCGACCATTAATTCCAAGCCTGAGCTGGAGATCTATGCGGATGATGTGAAGTGTTCACACGGTTCCACCACAGGTCAACTGGATGAAACGGCTATATTTTACCTTAGAGCGAGAGGTATTTCTGAAAAGTCTGCCCGCAACTTGTTGGTTTCCGCCTTCATCGATGATGTGCTTTCCAAGATCAGCAGTGAGGACATGCTCAGCAAAGTACAAACGATCCTGAGAGAGCGTTACGGCTGGGAGCTTTAATCAAAGCTCAAACATTGAACTCATCAATGCCGTCATCATCAGCTTCGTTCACATCCTTGATAAATAACGCGATCTCACTCATGATCTGCGCCTTCTGCTGATCTTTCGAGTCGTTATCTTCCAGGTATTCTTTGAGATGTAGCTGTGACTCCAAGATCAGGTGTTCAGGAAACGGCCCTTCCATATTTTCGATAATGGTCAGGCATTCCAGTGCATCCATAAAATTACCATCCACAGCAATTGCTACGAAATCCGGCAAAAAGTTGCTGTAGTCCAACTTGCTGTTCCAGATCGTGGTGAGCAAAGTATTTCGAATATCGAGATTGCTGTCATCACGCAGCAGGGTCATCATCACAGGAACGGCATCCGTATCCCTCAGATCGTTGAAGATATCCAGCAACTCCTGCCTATTCTTATCACCCAACTCCGTTCGGATCAGTTGTGCAAGTTGAGGAATAAGCTCGGCATTTCCAATTCCCTGTAATGTTTTGATCGCTGCGGAGAATTTCTGTTCATTCCCGGATCGCAGGTCATCCATCACAACCTGTAGTTTCTGCTGATTCCTTTTGTTACTCGACGACACTTTTGAAAAATTTCCTCAAAAGTAATTAAATAGTATTGTCTGTGCAGTCACTGATTTTGTTGAATATCTTTGTGTTTGTGTTTCGTCCGTCCACATACTGGTCACTGTTCGCATTGCTTCTCACCCTTGCTTCGTGCGGAATCCCCACCTTAAGTGAGGGAGACAAGAAACAGCTGATCATTGCCTCCGACTTTCTTGATTATCGGGACAGCTCACTCTTCAAGGCATTTTCCGAGGCTTTCAATACGGAAATACATATTCTTGGAATGACCACTGATTCCATTCGAATCAAACTCAACAAAGAAGGATTTACGACACGGATAGATCTTGTCCTTCTCAGATCATCGTTGGATTTTTGTGATTTTGAAGAAGAAGGATTGCTTCAATCCATTAAGCAAGCGGAGGAACGCCCTGACCTCCCCTATTTTCTGAGGGGAGCCAATTACAAGTGGTTCGGACTAGGATTGGACCCTTACGTGATCGTGCAGCGCCGAAATGCCGGTACCAGAATAAAAAATTATGCCGACCTGGCAGAATTGAACTCTTGGACTACTAGTCTGAATGAAAAAGATGCGCTCGTTGCACTTTTCACTCCTTTGATTCACCGGTACCGAGCGGAAAGAGATGATCTGGAAAAGATTACTAAGTCCATCTTTGACAGAGAAATAAATCAGGTTCTCACGAGAGACAGTAACTTCCTCGAGGCTCCTTTACTAACGCGGTATGCAGCATTTGGAGGAGTCAATTCATCACAGAACGCCCTAGATGTCATTTTTCCTGACCAAAACAAAGGTGGCGTGCTTTATGAGTTGCGCGGTGCTGCTATAATTCGTCAGGCCAGAAATTATTCCTCTGCTGTCGCATTCTTGAACTATTTTGCTGAGGATCGGAACAATGAGCAATTGAATGCCCGATGGAATACCTTCCCGCTGAACGGTATGAAAGGCACTGTTTTCAGCGATCAGAACAAGCGAATAAAGTTCTATCCTGTTGCTACCAATGCACTTTGCACCTACAGAAATGAGGCCATCCGAATGGTGCAGAAAATGCGAAGAAAATAAAAAAGGCAAACCTGTAAGCCGGGTTCTGTATCCCCTGACCGAACGAATCGGTAATGAGGGATGTCTATCATTTATCTGGTACTGATGTCACCATCAGCATCTATCAACCTACCCTCCGGGATCGGGCGAGCAACCCTCAGGCCCCGGTATATTTGGTCTTTCAGTCCGTAAGGTTTACCTTGCCTCCGCCATCACTGCCGAAGCGGTGGGCTCTTACCCCGCCTTTTCACCTTTTCCCAGACAAAGCAACGCCTGCCCGGGTAGTTTTCCTTTCTGTGGCACTTTCTGTTACCAGCCATAAGCTGATACCTTCCCGTTAGGAAGTACGGCGCTCTGTACTGCCCGGACTTTCCTCTGCCTGTAAAGACAGCGATAGACCGGTTTGCCTTGTCGCAAAGTTAACGATTAAATCAGCGCAGCACAAGCGGTAAAGTTCTTAGTTGGTCAGCGCAACGAATCTCAACAAAGAATGGTCCTGCGGAAAGGTGTTCGAGATCAACGGTTATTTCGTGGTCGTTAAGCCCATCTCGAGCGTAAATCACTCTTCCATCGGAAAACAATACACGGATATTTTGAATCGGTTGTTCTGCTTGAATGGTAAAGCTTCCTTCAGTCGGATTAGGTCCAAGTGTCATTTGAATCTCCTGCTCATCAAGACCTGCATCAAGACCACGATAAAAATCTCTGTATTCGATCGCGGTTACTACTTCATCTCCGAAAACTTCATTTGTAGTGATCTTCAAAATCGGTACTTTTTCGTTATTGGTCCACCATTCATACTGATAAACCGGAGGAACGTTAATCGGCACCCAAAAAGAGGAACCATTAAAATCTAAAAGCAATGAATCATATTCAAGGATCTCATGTTTGATACGCAGCGCGTTAAAAGATCCATAAGGCGTTGTGATCTGCCCGTAACCGTCTACAATGGCTGTATGTTCCCTATGCTGCAGCCATGCTCCATTGTAGACGGGCTGCAACTCAAAATTAAGGTGACCAACCGAGCTGTAGCTGTCGCCATAATTCAGCGGCAATGTGTACATGATCTCAATTGAATCCGATCTTACCGCCAATAAATTATCTTGGACACCTAAAAGGTATCCAACACGGGTAAGAGCTGTTGCATCCAATTTCTCCACAGAATACGCATCAGTAATGCCGATTGGCAGGAATTGAGCAAGTTGATCAAGTGCCGAAGCATTGTCCTCAGTAAAGTAGCTTGCCTGGAACTCAGCCGGGGCAAAAGGTCCAAATAAAAAGGCGCCAAAACCCGATTGAAAAATTGAGGTATAGTCCTTCACAAATTGTGATTCGGGAACAAGCTGACTAAAATCCCAATTAAAATTCTGACCTGTGGAGGAAAAATCGATCATGGCATCGTTCACTCGACTCATGCGGACCGTATCGCCAACATCTGCAAAGTCAGTAACCGACAGGGTTATCTGAGAGAATGCAGACACATTTATGGAAAAGAAAGAAAATAACAGTACAAATCTCATTTAATCAGGTATCTGTGACCATGCGAATATAGAAACATGATCGGAAACTAATCCATTTCCAGCCCAAAGGTTGTAGAAATACTAACTGGAATGCTGTTGTTTGTCCCTATCTCCTTCACAATAGCGCTCAAATTTCCGACGCATTTATACACTTTCTTTCCTTGTGCATTCAAACCGAAATAAGCAATATCCGTTATATCAATAGAGCTGTCCTGGTTGTTGGCTGTAAGTGTCGTGTATTGTTTTCCGTCAACAAGTAATTCCATGATCACTCCGTAGTCCCAGCGCGTCTGATTTGACGGACTATTCTCGACAACGGTAAAATCATGGATCAAGTGGCCGGTTAAACTACCATCAACCAAGATGGCCCGCTTTCTAACACTGCCATTCGTAAAGGTGACAATAGCCTCAACCAAATGTGTTTCTTTGTCAATGAAAGTGATCAACTCATTATCGGAACATACCAATTGACCATCAACAAACCATTGAACACCACCGATCTGGAAGGACGGTTCCTCCAACCAGGCGTGAAGCTCACCGGATGTATTTTGTAAATGATCGATTCGACAGTCACCATTCAGATTGAATCCCAAAATAAGCTGGTTGCACAGAACTTTTTCCTCCCCGTCGATAAAATGTACTTCTGCACAGATCTCATATTTCCCGGGTTCCATGATCGCCAGCTCATTGAAACCTTCCTGCAGCCCGTCCTTGTACCATATAACATGATCAATAATTGCTGCATTTGGAAAGTCAGCTTTCTTGAGTATTGCAAGTGGCCCCTGAGGTAACGCTGCAAAGTGCAGGGCACCCTGAAAGTTCTTCACTGAAAACGGGTCCTGAATGTCTATATCGCCCTGAAAAATCCCGATCTTCAGGTATTGATCCTCATTTCCTAACTGACCAGAATATTTGTTTGCACCATTGATGCTTTCCGAGAAAGTGGACATGAATACATCATTGATCCCTGCTTCCAACTTCAGGCTGCTGCCATACAATTGTATTTCGGCATTGAAAACGGGTTCAGAATCGGTAACAGGATCCTTGATCTCTTCTTTTTTGCACGAAGAGAGCACAATGGCTGCAATGCATATGTAGAATAGCTTCATCGTTTTTAGCTCATCTAAGATCAAATGTTCTTCGCAGGCTGAACGACCCGCTCAGCGGCAGTTGGTTCTCAATACCCTTGAAACGCTCCGATGCAATTCCGCTTCCAACCTGAACCGCTGCGGATACGCCAATCTCCCAGGATTTGCGCAGCTCAACTGAATAACGCAACTCAGGTCTGAAATTTATACGATCGAACAATTCGGTAGATGCGATTCCAGATCCCTCACGATGCATGACCCCATCGATAGACTCTTGATAACGCACAGTTGTAGATAGATTGATCGATGTGTTGAGACCGGCTTCGACCCGATGAGGACCGAATCGGTAGCCAACACGGATAGGCATCTCCAATGCGATCAAAGAATTAAAATGGTACTGATTATCATAGTTAACTACGCCAAACCCGTACACCAGAGAGCGCTCTTTAATGTACACATTATCGAAATGAATTCTCGTAATTCCGGCTCCCGCAGATAAACGCCATTTGTTGCGCTCAAAAAATGCTCCCATGGAAAGGGTGTACGCTGCAGACAAATTCTTTCCACTTTCCGCGTTTCTGATCGGCGACTCACCAAAGCCGGAGGTAACCTCAGTGAAGATAGAGAAGCGATGCTTTACTGTTTGTTCTGCGCTGAACGTTCGCTCTACCAGCTCAAAACCTGTGAAACTGTCAGCTGCTCGCAACTTCAGCTCTCCGATATCCGAAGTAATTGCGGGAACCATTTCTTTTGACTGCAAAACAGTTTGTGCCTCCTGCAGATTGAACGGTTCATTCAAAGGTGAAAGAGCTGTTTCATAAATTGATGATAGGTTATTGTCAATTACCTGATTCCGAACTTCAGGCATAATCGACCCACCTTGTTGCTGAGAAAAACGACGAACCACTTCGGATTTAAGCAGCTTACCTTTTAGTGAACTTGAGTCTGTAGCACTGTTATGTGAGGCAAAATCAGTTCTTT
>JBKCAB010000349.1:0-21456 GCA_046307935.1 Bacteroidota bacterium
GCTCAGGAAACACTGCTGGGCTATGTGATGTCGGCTGCCGTAGAATACCAGAATGAGAAGTTAGAAGGACTCCTCATCTATTATTTCTGCCTGCTCAGTGAATGCTACAACCAGGAGGGTATTCGTCTCAGGGCAGTGACAGAAGAGGATATTGACCAATTCGAAGAGCCCTACTTTGAAATGCTGGATGCTTATTTTTCAAGTGACGATGAGGATATCATCGATGAATTCTCAGATCAGCCAAACCTTGCTCAATTCATGGCTATGGAAGTGTCCACTCCGGATTCAGATGGAACGTCACTTGATGATGAAACAGCTACGCAATTGTTCATTGTGACATTGGCAATGATCTCGTTGATGTCGCGAGCTATTGAAGGGTAATCTACTCATCCTCTGTGGTTGTTGACAAGATAAAATCGAAGGTGGGATAAAAATTCCATTGCTCAACATTTAATTGCGGAGGAAAAACGTTGTTACGTTAGCTCTTCATGCCGTCGAATTGCGGAAACACGAGCAAATAAGCATTTGGCCTTGAATAAATGCCTATAACCTCCCTACAATCAGTTCTCAATACTCCATTCAACTTCCCCAGAACTTTTCGTCAAATAAGCACAATATTTTATATGTATGCATAAAATATTCTTATATTAGTCAGCCAAAACGAGCAACATGCGCGACAACCCGGATCTTCTTTACGATTTTGCCATAAGGCATTCCTGGCACAAAATATCACGCATGTACAACCACAAAGCTGCTGAACACAATATAACCGTTTCGATTGGATTCATACTCATGAATGTGGACAAAGAAGGTACACCCAGCACGCAGCTTGGACCACGCATGGGGATGGAGCCAACATCTTTATCGAGAACATTGCGATCAATGGAAGAACGTGGTCTGATCCGACGTCAGGAGGACATAAAAGACAAACGAAAAGTACTCATATTTCTCACTCCAGATGGAGTGGAAAAAAGACGCGAAGTGCGCAATTTCGTGATCGGTTTTAACGAAAAGATCGCCAAAAATATATCCAAATCGAAGCTAAAAGCCTTTCACGAGGTAGTTGACAAAGTGGATCAGCTGATCGAAGAAGAACTTAAAAATCCATAATACTCGACAAAGAAATGAACAGACACATCAAGAAAGTTGCAGTACTCGGGTCCGGTGTAATGGGATCACGGATCGCATGCCATTTTGCCAATGTCGGCTGTGAGGTATTACTGCTGGATATCATTCCCCGGGAACTTTCTGCGGAGGAACAAAAGAAAGGACTCACGCTGGATCAAAAGGCAGTGCGTAACAGGATTGTGAACTCATCACTGGATTCCGCACTAAAATCCAATCCTTCACCTATTTACCGGAAGTCATTCGCAAGTCGCATTACGACAGGGAACTTTGATGACGACATGGAAAAGATCGCAGCGTGTGACTGGGTCATTGAAGTTGTAGTAGAAAGACTCGACATCAAAAAACTGGTGTTCGAACAAGTGGAAAAACATAGAACGCCGGGAACACTTATCTCATCGAATACTTCTGGGATTCCCATCCACATGATGCTGGCTGGGCGCAGCGAAGATTTCAAAACGCATTTCTGCGGAACTCATTTCTTCAATCCACCGAGATACTTACAATTACTGGAGATCATCCCGACTCCATCAACCGATCCGTTGATCATTGACTTCTTAATGGACTATGGTTCCAGAATTCTGGGAAAGAAGACCGTTCTCTGTAAGGATACTCCAGCTTTCATTGCCAACCGTGTTGGTGTGTATTCCATCATGGCCCTTTTCCATGCCGTAAAGGAAATGGGATTGACTGTGGAAGAGGTAGATAAACTCACCGGCCCTGTGCTCGGAAGACCAAAATCAGCCACATTCCGTACGTGTGATGTTGTAGGTTTAGACACTCTTGTACATGTTGCCAACGGATTGAAATCAAACTGTCTGAACGACGAAGAAAAAGCGCTATTCGAACTTCCTGATTACATCTCTAAAATGGTCGAGAGCAACTGGCTGGGATCAAAATCTGGTCAGGGATTCTACAAGAAAGTAAAGACTGCGGATGGTAACAGTGAGATCCATGCTCTAGATCTGAACACACTGGAATATAAACCTTCTCAGAAAGTCAAATTCGCGACGCTTGAAATGACTAAACCGATCGATGACCTGAAACAGCGAACCAAAATGCTCTTCATGGGAATGGACAAGGCCGGCGAATTCTACCGAAAACTCTTCGGCGGTCTATTTGCATATGTATCGAATCGTCTGCCGGAGATCACCGATGATCTGTATAAGATCGATGATGCACTGAAAGCCGGTTTTGGATGGGAACTCGGCCCATTTGAAACGTGGGACATCATCGGTTTAGACCAGGGATTGAAGCTGATCGGAGACAATAACAAGGCAGTTGCAGACTGGGTAAGTGAAATGAAGACAGCGGGTATATCTTCCTTCTACAAAATGGAGAAAGGTCAAAAAATGTACTACGATGTTACCTCAAAGTCATACAAAACTATTCCGGGCACAGAAGATCTTGTGATCCTTGATGCGCTGAGAAGTGAGAACAAAGTATGGGGAAATTCCGATGCTACTATCGTCGACCTTGGCGATGGCATTCTAAACTTAGAGTTCCATACGAAAATGAATACCATAGGCGGTGGAGTGATTGAAGGAATGAATAAAGCCATGGATATTGCGGAAAAGGATTACAAAGGCCTTGTCATCTACAATACCGGACAAAACTTCTCCGCTGGCGCTAACGTAGGAATGATCTTCATGATGGCGATCGAGCAGGATTACGATGAGCTGAACTTTGCAGTCAAAGCCTTTCAGGATGCTATGATGCGTGTGCGCTATTCGAATATTCCTGTGATCGTTGCTCCGCACAATCTTGCATTGGGAGGCAGCTGTGAAATGTCAATGCATGCCGATAAGGTTGTAGCGCATGCCGAACTTTACATGGGACTGGTTGAATTCGGAGTTGGTGTTATTCCGGGAGGCGGAGGCACAAAGGAATTTGCCAAGCGGTTGTCGGAAGAGCTGAAAGACGGCGACATCAAGATCAATCGAATGCGTGACCGCTTCCTGACCATCGGACAGGCAAAAGTTTCAACTTCAGCTTACGAAGCCTTCGATCATGGTTACCTGAGAAACGGTATCGATGAAGTGGTCGTGAGCCGCGACCATCAGTTGGCACGAGCGAAAGCGGCAGCTCTCGAAATGGCAGACAAAGGATACGTTGCACCGAAACGCGAGAAGAACATCACTGTGATGGGACAAGAAGGTTTAGGTATCGTTTATGTCGGTGCCAACTCCATGCTTTCCGGAAATTACATGTCAGACCACGATCGCGTGATTTCAGAAAAACTGGGTTACGTGTTATGTGGTGGTGACCTGAGCGAGAATACGGTGGTTTCTGAGCAATACCTTCTAGATCTTGAGCGACGTGCATTCGTAGAACTGTGTGCAGAGCGCAAAACGCTAGAGCGATTGGAGAGTCTAGTTAAAAACGGTAAGATATTGAGGAACTAGACATTAGGACTTTAAGATGTCAGGATTTTAAGACTTTTAAGCTGATGAAAAAAGCTCACAATTTTAGGGAATTGAAAATATGGAAGGATTCGTTGCAACTCGTCAAAAAAGTGTACATCCCCACATCTGAATTACCAAAAGATGAAAAATTCGGGTTGATTGCTCAAATTAACCGTTGTGCAGTGTCTATACCTTCAAATATTGCGGAAGGATCAGGTAGAACTTCAGAAAAAGAGTTCCTTCATTTCCTAAATATTGCAATTTCTTCATCCTACGAATTAGAAACTCAATTGATATTGGTTGAAGAATTATTTAACGTAAAAACAACTGAACTTCTTACGGAAATCACAACATTACAAAAAATGATTGGTGGATTTTCCAGAAAGTTGAAACAAGAATAGTCTATTTTTTATTGAATTAAATTATAAATGATCAGGATTGTATGAAACGCTAGGCAAAGTCAAAAACAAGTCCTAATATCCTAAAGTCCTGATGTCTTAACATCAAAAAAATGAGCAAAAGAGCATATATCGTAGCAGGATTCCGATCTGCCGTGGGTAAAGCCGGCAAAGGCGGATTCCGTTTTTACAGACCGGACGACCTGGCAGCAGACGTGATCAAACACCTGATGGCGAGTGTTCCGCAATTGGAAACAACGCGAGTCGACGATGTGATCTTGGGAAATGCAACGCCGGAAGCAGAGCAAGGATTGAACGTTGGTCGTATGATCTCCTTGATGGGATTGAATACCGACAAAGTTCCGGGAATGACCGTAAACCGATACTGTGCTTCAGGACTTGAGACGATTGCCATCGCAACTGCGAAAATTGAAGCGGGAATGGCCGATTGCATCGTCGCTGGAGGTGCAGAGTCCATGTCAGTGATGGCAATGGGTGGATGGCGTATCGTTCCGAATCCGAAGGTTGGCAAGGAGAATCCAAACTGGTACTGGGGAATGGGACTTACTGCCGAAGCAGTTGCGAACCAATTCAAAGTCTCTCGTGAGGAACAAGATGCTTTTGCATTGCGTTCACACGAAAAAGCGATCGCTGCGATCCAATCAGGACGCTTCAGGGACGATATCGTTCCTGTAGAAGTGGAAAGGATCTTCCTGGATGCCAACGAAAAAAGACAGGTTGAAAAATTCATTGTAGATACTGATGAAGGTCCTCGAGCAAGTACGCTGGAAGCATTGGCCGGTTTGAAGCCGGTCTTTGCAAACGGAGGTTCAGTGACTGCGGGTAACTCTTCCCAAACATCCGACGGCGCGGCGTTCGTATTGGTGATGTCAGAGAAAATGGTGAAAGAATTGAATCTGGAACCGATCGCGCGCTTAGCTTCTTATGCCGTGGTAGGTATTGAGCCAAGGATCATGGGAGTTGGTCCAATTGATGCCATTCCGAAAGCGATTAAAATGGCAGGATTGAACCAAAATGATATTAACCTTTTTGAATTGAATGAAGCTTTCGCCTCACAGGCCTTGGCGGTAATTCGTGAAACCGGCATCAACCCGGAACTCGTGAATGTAAATGGAGGAGCGATTGCCTTAGGCCACCCACTGGGATGCACGGGAGCGAAACTCTCGGTTCAGATCATGAACGAATTGAAAAAACGTAAACAGAAATACGGTATGGTGACCATGTGTGTAGGAACCGGACAAGGCGCTGCAGGGGTGATCGAGATGATTTAGAGAACTAAGGAGCAAAGAACAAAGAACAAGGACTTAGAATTAAAAGCTCATATCCCAAAAAATAGAGCCCGATGATATTGTCAACGGGTTTTTTGTTGAGCTGGATGACCGGAAGAATTATCGATTTATCCTCTTTACCTTTGACCAATGCATAAACAACAAGAGATCATAGAACCGATCGTGCGGAAGATGGGATTCAACGCGTTGAACGAACTTCAAAGGGAAACACTAGCCATGTCGCAAATGAAAGATAAGCTGCTGATCCTTTCCCAAACAGGTTCAGGAAAGACCTTTGCTTTTCTTCTCCCGCTTCTCCTTAGGCTCAGGGAAACCAGGAAGGATATCCAAGCTATCATTCTCGCACCTTCCCGAGAGCTCGCACTTCAGATCGAAAACGTATTTCGCTCTATGCAAACGGGGTATAAAGTGCTCACCTGCTACGGTGGACATTCAATGCAAATCGAACGGAACAGTCTGACAGAAGCTCCTGCAGTGCTGATCGGTACACCCGGCAGAATCTGTGATCATATCCATCGGGAAAATATCGACCTTTTCAGTGTTGAGCAGTTGGTCATCGACGAATATGACAAGTGTCTGGAATTTGGGTTCGAAGATCAGATGCGCTACATCACTGAAGAATTCAAAAAACTGAAATACACTACACTGGTTTCCGCGACAGAACTAAAAGTCTTTCCTGAATACCTGAGATTTGAGCGTCCGGAAATCATCAATTTCTTGGATCAATCCTCTGCACCGGATATCCGCTTCTGGAATTATCCCGTCAGCAAGAACACTAAATTCGAGCGGCTGTTTGATCTGTTGTGCTCATTCAACGGAGAGCTTACAATCGTTTTTTGCAATTTCAGAGAGGCCACTGAAAGTGTATGTGAATACCTCCGAGAAAACGGATATTCTTCGATCGTTTACCATGGGGGAATGGAACAGGATGAACGGGAAAGGGCTTTGATCCAGTTTCGCAACGGGAGTTATCACACACTCATCTGTACGGATCTTGGTTCACGTGGTCTCGATATACCAGAGATCCAGCACGTTGTTCATTTTCAGTATCCGCAAAGTGAGGAAGCCTTCATTCACCGAAACGGACGTACTGCCCGCATGAAAGCGAATGGTTCTTCCTATCTCATGATCAGTAGCGACGAAAATGTACCTGAATACATCCAGCATCCGACGAATGAATACGAAGTCCCAAATGACCTTCACAGTCCGATGGAAAGTCCATGGATCACCCTCTATTTCAGTGGTGGTAAAAAGGATAAGATCAACAAGATCGACCTCGTTGGTTTTCTCGTACAAAAAGGCGGTCTGAAAAAAGATGAGATCGGCCTTATTGCCGTATTGGATCATGCCTCTTTTGTGGCCGTTCCACGAAAGAAATTCAGGAATCTGCTGGAAGTTATCCGCAACGAAAAAGTAAAAGGGAAAAAACTTAGGATCGCGGTATCGAAGTGAGCACTTTACCGCTCAAGTGCGGATCGAACAGAATTAAACGCAAAGACGCGAAGGAAACATAAAGTCTAAGAGAAGAGTGCGTAGTTCAGTTAATGTTGATTCTTCGTTCATTGCTCCAGATTCTAGACTCTATGCTCCTTTACACACTTTTTTCAATATGCATGCATAATATTATAAAACAATTGCTAACTTGGTACCGCGACTTTTAACTTATATAAAATATACATGGAAGCTTCAAACCCCAATCCCATCAAAGGAGGCGAATTCATTATCCGCAAGACTAATCCATCTGAAATCTTTATTCCTGAGGAATGGAACGAAGAGCAAGGTATGATCTCACAGATGTGTGACGACTTTATTGCTCAGGAGATTTGGCCAAACATTGAGCGCATTGATCACATGGAGGAAGGATTGATGGCCAGCTTGCTGGATAAAGCGGGTGAGTTGGGTCTGCTCGGTATGTCTGTTCCGGAAGAGCTTGGTGGAATGGGTATGGATTTTAAAACATCGCTGCTGGCTACCGAACGCTTAGGAAAAGGCTATTCTTTCTCGGTAGCATACGGTGCGCATACGGGAATCGGAACATTGCCAATTCTATACTACGGAAATGAAGATCAAAAAGCAAAATATATTCCCAAGTTGGCGACGGGAGAATGGAAAGCAGCCTACTGTCTGACAGAACCGGGATCAGGATCTGATGCAAATTCGGGAAAGACAAAAGCTGTTCTGAGCGAAGATGGGAAACACTATATCCTTAATGGACAGAAGATGTGGATCACCAATGGTGGTTTCGCTGACCTGATGACCGTTTTTGCAAAAATCGATGATGATAAGAATCTTACTGCTTTCATCGTTGAGGCAAAATCTGAAGGCATCTCGTTAAATCCTGAGGAAAAGAAAATGGGGATCAAAGGATCTTCTACTCGTCAGGTATTCTTTAACAACGTGAAGGTTCCTGTCGAGAATATGTTGTCAGAGCGTGAGAACGGATTCAAGATCGCGATCAACATACTGAATATTGGCCGGATAAAGCTGGCAGCGGGAACCTTAGGTGGAGCCAAAGCAACTATTGACGACGCAGTAAAATATGCTAACGAACGTGAGCAGTTCGGCCGACCGATCGCTAAATACGGAGCAATTCGTTTCAAAATAGCTGAACAAGCTATCCGAACCTATGTATTGGAATCTGCGACCTACCGTGCCGGACAAAATATTGATGATGCTATCGCTGCATTGATCTCTGGAGGGATGCCGAAGAATCAGGCGACGCTGAAGGGGATTGAGCAGTTTGCTGCTGAATGTGCGATGCTCAAGGTGGCAGGTTCGGAATGTTTGGACTATGTAGTCGATGAAGCCGTTCAGATCTATGGTGGAATGGGTTACTCAGCTGAGTCCCCTGTAGAAAGAGCTTATCGTGACTCACGAATCAACCGTATCTTCGAGGGGACAAATGAGATCAACCGCATGCTTACTGTTGATATGATCCTCCGTCGTGCAATGAAAGGTGAACTCGACCTGATGGGCCCTGCAATGAAAGTAGCCAGTGAGCTCATGAGCATTCCGGAAATGGGCGATGCACCCGAGGGAGTATTGGGAAATGAATTTAAAGCACTTGAAGGATTCAAAAAAATTATTCTGATGGTAGCCGGAAGTGCAGTTCAGAAGCTCATGCAGACCATGGCAAAAGAACAGGAAGTACTGATGAATATCGCTGACATGGCTATTTGGACTTACCAGGTAGAATCAGTATTGCTTCGCGTTGAAAAATTGATAGCGCAAAAAGGAGAACAGGCATGTACTGTTCAGATCGCCATAGCGAAAACCTATGTTTATGATTCAACAGATAGAATTGAAAAGGCAGCCAAAGACGCATTGAATTCATTTGCGGAAGGTGACGAATTGAAAATGATGCTGATGGGTCTGAAGCGATTCTCCAAAACGGAACCATTCAATCCAAAGGCGGCACGTCAGCTTGTTGCGCAAGCGATCATTGCGGAAAATCGTTACATTTATTAGAGAAGATTGTTTAGGATGAAATTTGCGATAGGGAATATTTTTTGATTATCGCAATATTGCATTAATGCAAATTTGCTATTTGTAGAATTTGCAAATTCGATAATTTTATTGAATCAACTAACAATTATCTGATGTTCTTCCTTCAATCTGATCTCCCCTATTTGCGCATAAAACTGCCCTTCACTTTTAAAAAGCTCCTCCACTGTTTCTATCGCATCAACACCAACAGCAACCAGTAAACCACCATTTGTCTGAGGATCACACAGCGTCAGGAGTGACTCCCCACTGATACCACTTACTCTTTCGTTGTAATGTTTCCAGTTTCTCATGGTATTATCAGCATAAATGTACTTTGCTGCTAAATCCTTGACTGAATTCATAAGCGGAACCTTTTCGTAGTTGATCTCAGCACTTAAATCTGCTGCATCAGTCATTTCCAATAAATGCCCGATCAAGCCAAATCCTGTAATATCTGTCATGGCATGTACCCAAGTTATTTGACCCAATTGCTGACCAATACGATTGAGTTTTACCAATTCATCAACAAGCTCATTTATTTGCTCTACAGACAATAAGTTGCGTTTCATAGCTGTTGCGAGTATTCCTGATCCCAAAGGTTTAGTAAGAAAAAGAACATCACCGGGTTGAGCCGAATTATTTCTTTTGATGTATTCAGTTCTCGACAGTCCATTGACCATCAAACCAAAAACTGGCTCAGGATTTTCGATGGAATGACCGCCTGCAATGGCGATTCCGACTTGCTCACACACACTACTCGCTCCACGGATCACTTCAGAAGCAATTTCGGAAGGAATTTTATCTGTAGGCCAGGCTAGAATACTCAGTGCCATAATTGGTCGCCCGCCCATTGCATAAACATCACTGATCGAATTGGCCGCTGCAATTCTTCCAAAATCGTAAGGGTCATCTACAATAGGCGTAAAGAAATCCGTCGTACTAATAAGGCATTCCCCATTTCCAAGGTCATAAATAGCTGCGTCATCTCCTGTCGCATTGCCGACTAGCAAGCCAAATCTGTTTTGCACCAGTTGTCCCTTTAGAATCTCCTTTAAGGTTGCTGGTGGTATCTTACAGCCACAGCCTCCTCCTTTGGTAAGGGTGGTTAATTTTATTTCTTCATTCATTGTAATGCCTCCCTAAGTTTTAGTGCAATTTCCTGGTAACTTATCCCCTCTCCCTGTATTGAATGGACACGTTCTTTTTCGATAGATGAGAGCTGATGGAGGTATGCCTTATCGTAATAACCCAACGCAAGGGCAAAAGCCTCACGAAGAAGACCCTCATCGAGCATTTCCAAAGCCGCTTTCACATGTTGAGGCCCCAAACGTTTACCTATTCTTGTCATAGCTGCTTTCAGATCCGCAGTGGGAAAAATTCCATAATCCCGCACGATCTTATCAAGTCGCTCTTCGAAGGTGCGTTCAACGAGAAATCTAGGCGCCTGAAGCATTTGTTTCCAAATACCATCAGGTAGTACTTTGTCTCCTATCGTGCGATTTTCGTCTTCGATCCAAACAGGTCTTCTGGGATCGATCTCTTTAAAAGCAGCGAACAAGTGGTTCTCAAATTGTTCCTGACTTACCTTCATTTCAAAACCAAGTCCTCCAAACGAAGATCCTCGGTGCTTCGCAAGATCCTCCAGATCAATCACCTGCTCACCAAGTGTCCTTAGCTCTTTCATTATTTCAGTCTTTCCTGCTCCCGACTTTCCTGCTATGATCTTAACATCCAGTAACTTGTCGAAAGAGGCATGAACTGCAGTCCTGTACGCTTTGTAACCACCATTCAATACAATAGGTTCAATTCCATAATAATGAAGAAGAAAAGCAAAGAACTCACTTCTCATTCCTCCGCGCCAGCAATGAACCAATACCTTACCGTTTCTAGCATATTTAACACCTTTCCTTAATCGATCAACCAAATGCGGACCTGTCAACTCAAGTCCTTTATAAACAGCGGGCTGACGTCCATTGTGTTTGTAGATGGTCCCAACCAGCTTTCTTTCCTCGTCATTTAACATAGGAATGTTTACTGCTCCGGGGAAATGACCTTCAGCAAATTCCTTTTCACTACGCACATCAAGCACAGTTAATTGCTGCGAAAGCTCTAAGAACTCATCGATCTCGATCGGGTGCATCATCGTGTAAAAATACGGAAAACAAAAAGCCGTCACTTTTGATGACGGCTTTGCGAAAAGTAATGCAACTTATTTCATGTATTTCTCAAAAAGCTCCTGAGTTGGAACCAAAACGCCTTCAACGTTCACATGTTGAATGTTGTTCGCAATAAGAAAACGGATTACCACATGTCGTGACTGCTCATCATTGTTGACCATTTTTAGAATTGCTTTTCTGTCATCTGCAGTGTAATTGACAGTAAAATAGTGCGTGTAGTACTTCGAAGTTTGGGCCACTTGCTCAGCAGAAACTGTTTCAGGAAGGATAAAGGTATACTTTCCTGACTCTTTTCCGGTCATTAGCTCTTTCTTTGAGGACGCAACTGCCGTTCCTGCCTCTTCCTGCGCGATTGCACTGGCACTCAGGCCAATAAACATCAAAAAAGAATAAAATAGTGTTTTCATTGCTGTAAAGTTTTGAATTAAAGACGTACTGACACTTGCAAAGGTTGTACCCTTTTTCGGAAACTAAGCTACAATTTTTTTAGCAACTTTGAAGCAGGATGGCAAAACTTTTGGCTTTCGAAAATAAAAACAGGCTTGAAGCCGGTTGTGATGAGGCAGGACGCGGCTGTCTGGCAGGGCCTGTTGTGGCTGCTGCAGTCATATTAGCTCCGCGGTTCAAGAACCAATGGCTGAATGATTCCAAACAACTGACTGAAAAAAGAAGGAATGAACTCCGTAGGATCATCGAGTCAGAGGCTGTTTCTTTTGCCGTTTCATTTGTTGATCATCAGAAAATAGACGAGATCAACATCTTGAACGCCAGTTTCCTTGCTATGCATGGCGCCGTGGATAAGCTCGAAAGCAAACCGGAACATCTCCTGATCGACGGGAACAGATTCAGGCCCTACCCTGGAACAAGTCACAGCTGCATCATCAAGGGTGACGGAAAATACCTATCCATTGCCGCAGCATCCATACTGGCAAAAACATATCGAGATGAGTTCATGATTGAACTGCATGAGCGTTTCCCGCATTACGATTGGAAGAATAACAAAGGATACCCTACAGAGAACCATAGAAAGGCTATCCTGGAATACGGGCCGACTCCTTTCCACCGAAAGTCATTTACGTTGCTGCCCGCTGAACAGCTTTCCCTTTTCTGATAAACAGAACTGTGTTCATTAGTAAGTCGCCCACACAGTCGGCGTAACGATCGGTCAACCTATTTTTGCTTAACTAATTGTAACGCATGATCGGAAGGTACATTTTGCTTACGCTCGGGTTGATTGCCATCGCATGGACGGCTTATGTTTCCCTTGACCTCATCGATAAAAAAGATGATCTGGCGCCATATACTGTTTTTGGACGGGATGACAAAGAGCTCTTAATGATCCATCGCCCTAAGGAGTTCAGTTGGGACGCTTTTCCATTCAAAACAACCTTTCGCAACAAAGAATTATTGGCCAGTATCGTCAATTACCCCCAACACCTGCGAACCATATACATCAGCTCAAACAGATCACATCTTGTTCTTGAGGCAACCTATTTCTGGACACGAAAAACTGTACATGAACTCTTCAGAGGTTCAGGTATTCGACCCAAATTTGACGGTATCCGATCGTTCAAACTTGCAAACTTCACCGGAAAACTCTACAGAAATCGGCTTTATCTGTATGATCAGGAATACAGCTCAACACCCGCAGCTGAGAACTGGTCAATCTTCGATCGAAAAGCGACGGCCTCTCATTTGGTGTTCTCCGAAAACGGTTTCGAAAACACTGACATTTATCTTAAAAAAGAGGGGCGTGTTGATTATGTTACTTCGAGACTAAAGGGTCTTAAAGGCAGACAGATTTTGGACAAAGAGCTCTTTGCAACAGCACTCCCTGCAGACCTGGATAACTATCATTTTTTTGAAACCGATTTCCTCGCCGGCAAAGATGAAAAATACAGGAATAGTCCAATGCGCGACTGGACAGATAAAGGTCTGGTCCTTTTCCGTTACAGAAAGACGGATGTGATTATAACGGATTTCAAAGAAAGTCAGGATCCTGTGAATTCAATGTTCGACTTCATTCAACAAGATCCTGATAACCAAGAATATGGTTTCTTCCAAAATATTGAACTTCTGGATGACTTTCCAAAAGATCCCGTAAAAGGTTTCTATGTGTATAGAATGGATAACTATGCCGTTGTTTGCGAGAGCCAGCAAATTTGTGAGGAAATCGTTGCCAACTATCGTCTGGGCAATACACTAATCAAGGATCAGGAACGGTTGGCCGAGATCTGGGGGAAACTGCCCGCCAGGGTTTCTGAACGATTTCAATCCAGCGAAAATGTATTCAGCTTTTCCGTATACAACGGTCGGCTTTTTAAGACAGTACTTCCCAACAAAAAAATGATCAACGCTGCGACCCAAGCGACAGAATTGGCCTATAAAACCTTTAATATGGGAGGAAGCATTCACGACATCCTGATCAGTTCAGGCTCCGGTAATTTCCTGGCAGTTTCTTCGTCCGGAAAACTGCGTGCATACAAGAAAGGTGAGCGGAGCTGGGAAAAAAATCTAAACAGTGAGCCTGTAGGTAAGATCACACGCGTAAAATGGAGAGAGCTGCCTTTTTATCTGATTACCACAAAAAATGCAGTGCATCTCATAGATGAGGAGGGAAATTCTCCGGAGGGATTTCCTGCTGTAGCATCTGACAAACAGATCGCTATGCAGGCCACAACATACACTTGGAAGGGTCGCTCCTGGATCTTGGTAGTCAACACGAATGGTGATATCCTTCACCTCAATCAAGGCGGACGGCGGGAAGCAACCGTAAAGACCGGTTTGGGCACAGTCAATCAACCTATTGATGTGTGGACAAGTCAGCGGAGATTGTATTTTGGAGTACAAGGTTCTGGTAGCTTTAAAATGTATGATGCTGAAACCCGGAAAGAATATCGCACTTTCAGCATTCCAACCAGTTCAAGAGCGATCAGGAAAAGCAATGAAATCTTGATTTTTGGCCTTGAAGGTGGTGAACTTAGCAGGTTCGATCAAAAGGGAAATAAGTATTCTTTAAAGGGAGATTGGAGTGACTTTAGGATCGATCAGACTGTTGAAGCCGATGGAAAAATTTGGCTGGTCCTTCATAATGCATCGCAAGTGAAACTCGTGGATGAAAACGGAAATAACTGGTATACGATCAATACGGCTGCGCAAGACATCGAATCTGTCATGTTCAATTACGAATATGGTGGAAAATCGCTATTGTCTGTCGTGGATGGTCTAGAGAATGATGTATATTTGTATGGTCTGAACGGACAACTGATCGGTAATAAATCCTATGAGGGCAGTAAACTGAGTGCAGCTGACGAAGATGCCCTCGGTGCAAGAACCCTGACAACGGTTGTTGATGAGTTTGTTGTTCAGCACTCAATTAAATAATACTTATACGGACAGATGAAAAAACTCTACATTATCCTTGCTCTGGTAGGCTTGACAACGATGCCTTCTGCACTGAGATCGCAGAACTACCTTGGTGTACACAGCAGTAATTTCGCCGGAGTGATGGGAACAGACCTGCAACCGGCTAGCTTCGTGGATAGCCGATTCGTTGTCGATGTTAATCTTTTCAGCTTTAACTTCAACGCTTACAACAATGCATTGTCGTTCGACACCAAGGATATGCCAAAATGGTGGACAAAATCATTTCTTGACACCAACATATACAAGTCATGGATTCCTGATGATTCGCTGTTGTGGTATCGGTATACGATCAAGAATTATAACGAGAACTCAAACAAAACGCTCGGGATCTACAACAATATACAGTTGGACGTTCTCAACTTCATGTTCCACATCAAACCAACGATCGCAGTAGGATTCTCTGGTAAGCTGCGATCAATCACGAACATCGACCGTATCGATCCAAAGCTGGCTGTCCTCGGTGAAAACGGCCTCGACTACCCATCGCTATGGAACACTACACTCAACGAAGAGTTATTATCAGTCAGCCATCTTTCCTGGATGGAATACGGAATTAATTATGCTCAGGTTCTGAAAGAGGATGGCGAACATTTCATGAAGGTTGGTGGACGGGCAAAATACCTTTCCGGACTTGCCGCCGCTTACATGTACACTGACAATTTCTCTTACAACCTAAAGAACGAAGACACCACATTTGCATTGACAGGAGATTTTGATTACGGTTATTCTGCCAATCTGGATGAATCAGGCAATCCCGATGCTGCTCTGAAATCAACCTCCAAATTCGGCTTGGGATTGGATCTTGGTTTCGTTTATGAATGGAGACCTGATTGGAAAGAGTATAAATACGATATGGATGGTGAGACTAACCTATGGCGGAGAGACAGAGAAAAATATAAACTGCGTGCAGGTGTATCCCTTCTTGATCTGGGAGGAATGAAATTCCAGAAAGGGGGACTTAGCAGAAATTTCTCAGTGAATTCGAATTCCGAGTTTGACCTGAACGTGTTCCAATCGGCAACTTCACTTACAGAAGCTGATGAACTTTTGGATAGCCTCATTGTCAATAGCCCTGACTGGGAGGCCGGAGAGGATGTTTCGTCCACTTTTTTCATGAAAACTCCGACTGCATTGAGCTTCCAGGTGGACTACCATATTTGGAAGTGGTTTTACGTGAATGCTACTGGAATGCTGAACATGAATTCCAAAAAGAAAGGTACGCATGTACACATTGCCAATCAGTTTTCTCTCACTCCTAGCTTCGATCACACTTGGTTTGGTCTGCATTTACCAATATCCTACAACCAGTATTCAGGATTTAAAGCCGGTGTGGCTACACGTCTGGGCCCTCTGACTGTTGGTTGCACTGACTTTAGAACACTTTTGGCAACAGGAAAGGTTAGTGGTGCTGAATTCTTCCTTGGACTCCGCGTTCCGGTTCTGTATGGTCATCCATCTGACGTTGACGGTGACTTAGTATCCGATGAAAAGGACGAATGCCTTGTCGTTCCGGGAATCTGGGAGTTTAAGGGATGTCCGGATGCAGATCGCGACGGTATTAAAGATATGGATGATTATTGTCCGCAGGAGGCGGGACTTGCTGAGTTCAACGGTTGTCCTGACAAAGACGGAGATAAGATTCCGGACAAAGATGATGCTTGCCCAGAACTTGCAGGTACTGCTCAATACAATGGCTGTCCTGACAAAGATGGGGATACTGTTATCGATCCTCAGGATGAATGTCCAGAAACGCCTGGTCTCGTTGCATTCAAAGGTTGTCCGGATACAGATGGTGACGGTATTATTGACAGCGAAGACGCCTGTCCGGAAGTTTCAGGTCCACTGCTCTATGACGGTTGTCCGGATTCTGACAATGACGGTATCCTTGATTTCCTGGATGCTTGTCCTCAGGTGGCTGGTCCAAAAGAGAACAATGGATGTCCATGGCCAGATACTGACAAAGATGGCTTACTGGATAAAGATGATGAGTGTCCGAATCTTGCAGGACCGATCCAGAACAAAGGTTGTCCATATCAGGATACAGATAACGACGGGGTACTTGATAAGGATGATGACTGCCCTGCCACTGCTGGACCAGCCTCAAATAAAGGATGTCCGGTAATCGAGAAAGAAGTTGAAGAGATCCTCAAAACAGCATTCGACAATCTCGAGTTTGAAACAGGTAAGGATGTTATCAAGGAAGTGTCATTTGCTTCGTTGAAAGAACTCGCTGAAGTGCTTAAGAAGAAGACTGAATGGGGCCTTCAGATCGCTGGTCACACAGACAATGTAGGTGATGATCAAAAGAACATGATCCTCTCCAAGAAAAGGGCTGAAGCGGTCAAGAACTTTATGATCGCCGAAGGAATCGATGCTGCAAGACTCTATGTCCTTTATTTCGGTGAAACAGCGCCGATCGCGTCGAATGATACACCGGAAGGTCGTCAGAAGAACCGTCGTGTCGAAATGAAGATCATATTTAAGTAAGAAGAAACCAAGCTATCTTGAAAGGTCGGCCAAAAGCTGACCTTTCTTTTTTCTACCTTTGATGTATGCGTGAGTTATCAAAAAAGAACCGCTTCTTACTGAGTATTCTTTCAGGAATTCTCATGGTGCTTTGTTTTCCCTATACCGGAAGCCTAACTCCGCTCGTGTTCATTTCATGGGTGCCTTTGCTCATGGTCGAGCATACGATCGCTTTCAATCGCTATAGGTCGTCCAAACTGTTTGTGCACGGACTTATAACATTTCTGATTTATAATCTTGGAACGACATGGTGGGTGTATTTTGCGTCAGGTTTGGGCTCAGCCATGGCGATTGTACTGAACTCGGTATTCATGGCCCTCGTCTTTCAGCTCTTTCATACCACCAAAAAATACATTGGAACCAAACAAGGTTATGCGGCACTCGTGTTGTACTGGATCTCTTTCGAATACATACATTATCATTGGGAATTGTCTTGGCCATGGCTCCATCTGGGCAACGTATTCTCGATAACTCCCTCATGGGTTCAATGGTATTCCCTAACGGGTGTCCACGGTGGCACATTATGGGTACTGCTTACAAACCTTCTTATTTTTCTGGGGCTAAAGCGCAATTTATCCAACAGAAAGGTCAAAAGTTCACTGCTCATGACGGTGTTCTGGCCCGTGGTGCTGATCTTGGTTCCTATTATTTTGTCTCTTGTAATGTACTACAATTATAGTTCTTCAGGTAGAAATGTAGAAATGGTTATCATTCAACCGAACATTGATCCATACACGGAGAAGTTTGATGCTCCTGTAGAAGAACAACTCGAAAAACTATGGAATCTTGCGGATAAAGAACGGACGAAGAACACAGCACTTATAGTTGCCCCGGAAACCGCCATTAGTGAAGCATTCTACGAGGAAGACGCTCATCAGATGCGTAGTGTTCGCTACTTGATCGATCGGAAAAAAGAAACGTCACTTGATGGAATTCTGATAGGGGCATCTACTGCACGATTCTTCGATGAGGAATTCTCCCGAGCCTCCCGACCTGTGAACGGTGGACCTGGATTTGTGGAGTATTACAATACTTCGATGATGATCGACGAGCAGAATCAATTATCCTTCCTTCACAAATCACTGCTTGTACCGGGGGTAGAGATCATTCCTTTCTCAGATGTCTTCCCCTTCCTGGAGGAATTATCGATCGAAAATGGCGGAACAAGCGGTTCGCTGGGAACGGACAAAGAACCGGGTGTAATGAAAACCGGTGATCTGACCGTTGCACCTATGATCTGCTATGAATCGATCTGTGGGGAGATGCTCGCTGCCCAGTGCCGTAAAGGTGCCGAGCTCGTTTGTATCATAACGAATGACGGATGGTGGCGCGATACGCCCGGCTACAAACAGCACATGAGCTTTGCCCGGCTTCGTGCTATCGAATCCCGACGATGCATTGCGCGTTCAGCGAATACAGGTATCAGCTGTTTTATTGACCAGCGAGGCGAGATCATTGAACAATCCGGATGGTGGGAACCGATCGCGCTCAGGGCAGAACTGAGAACAAATGAGCACCTCACACTTTATGCCCGATTCGCTACAGTATTATGGAAACCTTGGGTTTTCATCAGTTGCGGCATCCTGATCATCTCTATCTACAAATGGTTTAGACGACGACTGTTTTAGACTCAATATCCGGAGATATTCATAAGACCGAACCGTTCTTTCTTACCATAGATGGCATAAAGCAGAACCCTCCCTTGCCTGTAGTCAACATTGCAAAGTTTTGGCACTGCCAATGCTGTGATCTCTGTCCGGTCGAAAAACGTTTCTCTGGTAGTGGTACCACTCTCCAGATCGATCCGAACCATGGCTACCACATTTTTTTTCTTGCCAAAATTGGCCGCATACGTTCTGTCCGAGTTCAGAAACTGACCATTCTCATCGTAGTTCATCACATGATCGTTGAATAACAAACATAAGTTCCCATCATCTATGAATCGGGCATACGAACTGTACGGACCACCATCATTCAAGGAAACCTGGTATTTATTGATCTTTTTCAACCATTCAAAGCCACCGTCGGGACCAACCTTGTAGGCAATAATGTCATTATAGTAATAATAAAAAGTAGTTGTGTAAGTCCTCATCTGAGGATTGTAGTTTGTTACCTCACGAATGTAAAACTGTTCTAAGGATCCGACAATGGATCCATCTTGCAGTACTTCTGTCTGGCGCATGACATAATTGTAGAGCTGCGGTTCTCCTTTTCCTTTTGATTCGCGCTTCTCAGCCTTCTCCCTGTCGCGGTCTGTCCAGTCCTGAGTAATGAAATCCTTACCGAATTTCTCAAACCCTTCATCAATCACCTCACGCTTGTTGAAATCGCAACGCATGAAAAAAAGGCCGCTTACACCAGCACGATCTTCATCTCCGTAGATACCCGTAATTGTGAAAACCTTATTGTTATCCGAGCTGATCGACATCGCCTCCACCCTTTTTCCCTCAAGATTCAGCGCAAAATCCTCTATCCCTTCCGATGTGATCTGAAATATGTGCATTGCCTTGTAATTGGAAAAGGATTTCTGAGCTTTCCGGTCTCCCTCCTTATACTCTGCTAATGAGATAAAGTAGTCACCGGTATTGGACAGATAATGCTGGTGGATGGTGGATAACTGTCCTTCGTAGGGAAGTTTATATTCTCCATCGGAAACCAAGTTCATCTCACTGTCATAGATCTTGAATCCGTAAATGTCCCGTTCTTCCTTTTTGCCCGGTATTTCCCAGATCACACCAAAGAATTGTTTGTCCTGAGAACGGATCACTTCGAAAAAACCTTTCGAATGCCCCTTTTCCAGCTCATAACTTGCTACTTTCTGCGCTTCACCTTTTGCTGCAAGGTCATCTCCATATTCCTGCATGTAAAGCGTATTTCTACCCTCTTTTCTGTCGGAAAGAAAAACAACCAGCTTCCCGGCAACATAAGTCACCGTTTCAAAATTAGCCATGGTCTTTTCTACCGTCATCTGCAGCTTTCCGGAACTCACTTGCGAGAGCTCTTGATGGTATGATACCTTATAACTACCCATTAACGCTCCACCATTCCATCGCAACGCGTAAAAATCATTGCCATCTTTCGGGATCACCGATATCATTCTACCTGCGCTATTTTCCAATTGTCCCCATTGAACATTGGCTTTCTGTCCAAACAGCAAGCTTGGGATAATAAAAATCGCGTAAAAAAGGAATTCTCTTCGCATGTTTTCTATTTAACCAATTGAATACCCGTATAATTTTGCGGGGTAACCTTCCTTAACTCCTCTTTCAGACCGTCTGAAATATCCAATGTATCTATAAACGCATGAACAGTTTCGCTGGTCACACGTTCATTTTTTCGAGTCAGACCTTTCAAGGCTTCGTACGGTTGGGGATACCCCTCTCGTCTGAGAATTGTTTGTATCGCCTCGGCTACTACTGCCCAGTTGTCATCAAGGTCCTTTTCAAGCGCTGAAAGATTCAACAAGAGCTTATCCAAACCTTTCAGCGTGGAACTCATCGCTACTGCCGTATGAGCAAAAGGTACGCCAATTGTTCTCAAAACGGTTGAATCGGTCAGATCACGCTGTAATCGCGAGACGGGGAGCTTTGCTGCAAGGTGCTCAAAAACCGCATTTGCAATACCTAAATTACCCTCCGAATTTTCAAAATCTATCGGATTCACCTTGTGCGGCATGGCAGAGGAACCTATCTCTCCTTCCTTCAATTTTTGTTTGAAGTAGTCCATGGAGATGTAGGTCCACATGTCTCTATTCAAATCAAGGAGTATTGTATTGATCCTTCGTAAGTTATCAAAAAGTGCTGCCAGATTGTCGTAATGCTCGATCTGTGTTGTGGTCTGACTTCGATCTAAACCGAGCTTGGTAGTGACAAAATCATTTGCAAAAGTAACCCAGTCGATCGCTGGAAATGCCACAAAATGAGCATTAAAGTTGCCTGTTGCTCCTCCAAATTTGGCAGAAAGAGGCACACGCTGTAACTGTTGTTTTTGGATTTCCAAGCGTTCACTGAATACCTGGATCTCTTTGCCCAATCGAGTTGGTGATGCCGGTTGACCGTGCGTTCTTGCCAGCATTGGAATTTCCTTCCATTCCGTTTTAAGAGCATTGAGTTTTTCAATGACCTCATTCAACAAAGGAAAGTACACTTCATGTAGGGCGTCTTTGATCGATAACGGCACAGCCGTATTGTTGATGTCTTGTGAAGTTAATCCGAAATGGACAAATTCGAGGTATTCGTGCAAACCCAGTCCTTTGAATTTTTCTTTCAGGAAATACTCCACTGCCTTCACGTCGTGGTTGGTTACTTTCTCGGTATCTTTGATCCACTGAGCGTCTTTGAGAGAGAAGGTTTCGCAGATCTTCCGTAACTCAATGAACTTTTCAGCCGGAAAATCAGCTAGTGGTTCTGCACCCGTTGCAACCAGTGCGATGAAATATTCTACCTCTACGAATACCCTGTATCGGATCAATCCGAACTCGGAAAAATAAGGCTGAAGCGACGAAGTTCTTGAGGCGTAACGACCATCTATTGGTGAAATCGCCGTTAGTGGGGATAATTCCATAATTGAATTTCTGTTGAAAAGAAAAGGCGAAGATAAGAAA
>JBKCAB010000350.1:0-712 GCA_046307935.1 Bacteroidota bacterium
GTCTGCACAAGGGGCAGGAAGTAATCGTCGAAGGAAGGCTCGTACATCAAGCGTACGAAACAAAAACGGGCGAAAAACGCTACGGAACAGTGATCGAAGCCAGCGAGTTCCTTTTACTCTCTCCAAAGAAAGAAGACAATAACAAGCAATCCTAACCTACAACCACGGGGCCGGTATGACTCCTGATCCAGCCGGCCCCTTTCTATTTTACTCATCATGAATCACGTTAATCTCATAGGAAAGGTATGCTCGTCACCTAAGATCGTCGAGCTGCCAAATGGAAGAAAGATCGCCCAATTTACCATGTCTACCCGGGAAATGTATCTCGACGAGCAGGGCAACACCAAAACCAGAAGTAACTGGCACCGCCTCACAGCATGGGGAAAATGGGTCAAAGTGCTCGAAGAACTAGGCAAAGAGGGAATGGATCTCGCTGTAGAAGGCAAGCTCGTTACACGGTTTTACCATACTGGAACGACGAAGAAATTCATATCAGAGGTTGAGATCAACGACCTGGTCATCCTCTAATCTCATTGTGCGAGAATTCCGAATACATTGCACTAACAACTGTCATATTATCCTTTGACAAAGTCATAAAATTAAATCAAATGAAAAAAACTAGCTCACACGAAGACCTCGTTGCCTGGCAGAAAGGTCACCAACTTACACTTGACATATTCAGAACTGTAAACGATGTGGATCCTGTCCTCTT
>JBKCAB010000351.1:0-333 GCA_046307935.1 Bacteroidota bacterium
AAGCGGTGTTCAATGTGCTCTTGCAAGTGATCAATATACTCCATCGCCTGCTCCAGATCTCGAGTGGCCTCCGCAATCACTTCTGCATGATTCACCATTGAAAGATCGACAGCGACTTTCCCTTTTTTCCCTTCATCCACGGATCTGTAGTAGGCATCAGCAATACTGAATTCATCGAGCTTTGCTGTATTCAATAGTTCACTTAACCACTTCGGAAATTCGTATTCCACCTCAAACTCCAGGTCGTCATTCTCGCTCATTCTCGACTCCAAGAAACGATCTGGAAAACGGAAAGCATCCTGCCAGTTGATGTAATCCTGCCAATATCCGAAT
>JBKCAB010000352.1:0-2200 GCA_046307935.1 Bacteroidota bacterium
CGATTTGTCTGAAGTCAGAATTGTTAATCATAACCGTCCGGTAATTCTTGTCAAAGAGGGTGCTGCTATTTTTTGTTTTTACTCCTTGAGGCGGAAGGAAGATTTGCCGAAGATATCTGCTTTGGCGGAGGCTTATTCCAGGGTTAATCCAGGTTCGATCAGGTATGTGGATATCACCAAGAAGAAATGGGATTTGCGCTCGTTCTCAGGTGAAATAAGCATAGAGGATGGAAAAGATGCCTTGTTCATTCAGGTTCGTGGTAAAAACTGCTTACTGCGTAAATCGAACGATGCGGTTGCAACGAAGAAAAAGATCGACTTTTCCATCGGCATGCCCTGGGTTACTGCGAATGTCGATCATTGCCTTTCCCATGGTTCTGTTCGTGTATTTTGATCAGATCTCCGTTAGTGAAATAACACGGTAAAGGTGGTCAAAGCGGATAAACAGTTCTTTAGATCGACCATTTTTCGATGACTCAAATTGCACTGTTAACCAATATCCTGAAATCATATTTTTGTCGGATTCCTCAAAGGTCGAATAAACATCGGAAAACGATTCATTTCTGCGATTTGGATCAATTTTATCCAGTTCTTTCAGGCTAAGTTTGTAAAGTATACGATTCGTGTTGAGTGATTTGCGCGAGTAGGCGGCAGACATCACCTGAAGCGTGTGTACTGTTAAATCGTCTTTGTCTTTTCCCTTGGCCTGATCGATCTCGCGTTTAAAAAAGCGGTAGAAGTTCAGCTCTTCCTCGGTGGCGAGTGATCCAGGATAGAGAAACGATTCCTCGAATAGAAAACGTTTGTATATCTCATCCAGCGAATCAGGGATCAGGATGCTGTGGTTGACACGCTCTGATGTAATGTTCAGTTCATGATTAAGGGTCAACACCAGATCTACATATCTTCTCTCTTCGCAATGAGTTCTCTCCAGTAAATCAAACTGCGATCGAAACGCAAAAAAGAACTGTTCGATGTAGGAGATCTTGCTTGTGTCTGCAAGTGTTTGCTCACGGACTTCCTCAATAATTCGTTCCAGTTCCACGTCAAACTTTTCATTTTGTTCATTGCTGTATTTGATAGCATACAAGGAGTCAAGTTTTCTGAATGAAGGAGGTCTGACGTTTGTTGTCTGACCGAAAGCGATAGCCTCGAATGCCGTTGTATCGCCTCCCAAACCTGCACGAACATACGCCAGAACCTTGGAATGTCTTCGCTGTTCAAAAGCCTCCGGCGTTTCCGGCGCCTGGTATCGCAGTCCGCACCCCGCAGCGATGAGTAGGCTGCAAATGAATAGCAACAAGTATGGAATTCGTTTGAACAGCAAACTTAAATTTAGAGAAGATTTGTGATGCGAGAGGAATAGACACAAAAAAACCGCCCATCTGAGCGGTTATTTTTATCGGTTAAGCATCACTGGCATGACCAGCATAAGTATGTCTTCGTTTTCATTGTCCTTTACCGCAGGCATGAGAAGACCGGCTCTGTTGGGTTCGCTCATTTCCAGTCTCACTTCAGGCGTGTCAAGATTGTTGAGCATTTCAAGCAGAAAGCGACTATTGAAGCCGATCTCCATGTCGTCACCATTGTAATTACATGTCAGGCGTTCGTTCGCTTCATTGGAGAAATCGACGTCTTCAGCGGAGAGTGAAAGCTCAGATCCGGCAAGTTTTACTTTGATCTGGTGTGTTGTTTTATTGGCGAAGATGGAAACCCTTCGGATAGCACTCAAGAATTGTTGACGATCAACGGTAAGCACATTTGGGTTCTCCTTGGGGATCACCGCTTCGTAGTTGGGATATTTTCCATCGATCAGTCGGCAGATGAGTACAATGTCGTTGAAAGTGAAGACCGCGTTTGACTCATTGTAATCAACCTGTACCTCTTCGTCACCAGTAAGATTCGTTTTCAGAAGATTCAGCGGCTTTTTGGGAAGGATAAATGAAGAGCTTCCGGAAGCTTCGGAATCTGATCTTCGGTAGCGCACAAGCTTGTGGGCATCGGTAGCCACAAAGGTGATGTCTTGCGGAGTGAACTGACAAAATACACCACTCATAACCGGTCTGAGGTCATCATTTCCTGTTGCGAAAAGTGTTTTATTGATCGCCTTGGAAATGATATCCCCTGAGATTTTCAAAGTAGTGCTGTTCTCGATAGCCGGGGTTCTTGGAAATTCATCCGCACCGTAGCCAACCATCTT
>JBKCAB010000353.1:0-602 GCA_046307935.1 Bacteroidota bacterium
ACCTGACACTGAATAATGTTCAACTTTGCCTCAGGGATCAATTCAGATTTCTTTTTCGTTGTTTCAAGGAACTTGTTGTAATGCTCTTCAGCTTTAGTAATTTCCTCATTGAAGTGGTAACATTTGGCTAGATGGTAGAAAGCGTCGGTTGGAGCACTTTTTTCATTGTGCGAAAAAGCATCATAATTTGGGTCGGTATCTTTGATCGCTACTAAAAAATGTGGAATGGCCTTTTCGTAGTCATTGAGAAGCTTCAAAGTAGAAAATCCCTTTCTGTAGTGATAATTAGGACTTTGGGAATCGAATTCAAGAAGCCTGTCGGCGAGAATGTCGGCATAAAAGATAAACCCATCCTGCATCATTACAGAATTTTCGTGGACGATCTCAGCTTCTGATTTTGTCCGCGCGAATTCCCTGATCTCGGATTCTGTAGGCTGAGCGATGACGAAACTGTACAGTGTCGCAAAAATCGACGCAAGGATTATTTTTCGTGACATACTTCTTTTTTTCATGAACTGATTATAGCCTTACGATTTTCATGATCACAAGGTTACGTTTTTGGTGCGGTTGAAAAATAGGACTTTTCTGTCAATTTTCCACAA
>JBKCAB010000354.1:0-1392 GCA_046307935.1 Bacteroidota bacterium
GTGCAGACTTTTCTCTGCACGTTCGGCGATCCGGCCCCATGCATTGACGGTGTGCCACTGGGTATTCTCCTGCCACTGACCGTTCTTGTCTTTGAAATTCTCATTGGTAGCGAGTGTGAATCGCGCCAGCTTTCTTCCCTTTTCGAAGGTGGTTACCTCAGGCTGTGCGCCCAGTCTTCCGATCAAACTTACCTTGTTGCGTAATGTGTTCATGTTTGTAAAAATTAATTAGTTTGAAATATGTGAACTGTGTCTTTTTCAGTACCTTGTCTGAGTTTGACAATGCAAAGTTGAGTCGGTCTGAAAACGACATTCGGTTATAAACCAATTACTGTCGAATAATAGTCGATTGTAAACGATAGTAATCGGATATATACCTCAAATACAAATAAATGAACACAATCACAAAATCGAGAAAAAACGAAGTGTAAGAAGAATCTTCGTTATATTTGGGTTGGTGAGAAGTAACAACCAATTTTCAATGCAAAATTAATTTTATGAACGAACAAGAACTAAAAAATCAAATAGATTCTCTGCAACGTGAATACCTTGACTTAAGGACTGCTATTTCCTCTTTAACAGGTAATCTCAACAACAATGCTATTTTAAGAGGAACTCTTTCAGGAGCAGGAGTTTCGGCTGAATCTATTCTTAAATGTATTATTCGTATCGAAAAGATAAATATCAAGTCGAATGACCCAAAAATTCCAGTTGAAAGAGCAGATGAACTTCGTAAAAAGGAAGTACAAGGGCTTATGTTGGATGAAATGATCAGATTAACCGAAAGTAAGTTGCCACTTCGCATTATTACACATCTCCGTACTATTCAAGCTTGGAGAAATATTGGTAGTCACGACAAGGGAGAGCAGCAAATAAATGAAACAGTCAATTCGAATACTCTACAAGTTGTATCATTGGCTTTAAGTGAACTTGTCACTTGGTTTGTTGGAGAATATCTAAATCAAGATGCTACCGGTTTTAATTTTGAAGAAAGCCTGAGTTTTGAGGACGATAATACTGACCCAATTAGCGAATGGTCTGAGGAGTATTGGTTCGCCATGCGAAAAGGAACACTTAAAGTTCTGGATGAAGCGAAATTGAAAAAGATTCAAACTCAATACAATCTAGGTTTATCGGAAATAGATTCTGTTAAGAGCAATTTTCATCGGCAAGACCAACTATTTAAACAAATTTTAGAAGAGGCATTTGAGGACAATCTAATTGATATTGATGAACTTGAAGCAATTGAACAAAGCCGTAACGATTGTTGCATTTCGATAAAAGAGACAAAAGAAATACTGAATGAATTCAATTGGAAAGTTAAATTTAAGGAAGATCCCAATAAATTAGATGTGCAATGGATGAAAGAGGAATTGGTTTCTCAAAATGCCA
>JBKCAB010000355.1:0-466 GCA_046307935.1 Bacteroidota bacterium
CATCTATACCGAGCACTCGGGACTCACCAGTGTTCAGAAATTTGAATCCTGCGCTGGATCCCATGGTTTCGAGCGATGTTATTGGATTCCAGACACCAAACATGTATTCGATCGTATTTTGGTATTCCTGCCAAAATCCCGCAACATCAAAATAACCCATAAGCTTACCAAACTTGAGGCCTTGTTTTAGACCGACCTCGGCATTCCAGCTGCTTTCCGGTTTAAGGTCAGGATTGGGGAAAACACCAAAATTCCCAACACCGGTTTTGATAAAACGCTCTGTGATCGTTGGGAATCGGTAACCCTGACCATAGGAAGCTCTAAGATAAGTTTCCTGATAGATCTTCAAGCTCGTTCCGGCCCTGAAAATAGGCTTCAGTGCCGTGATAGAATCGTTTAGCGCAAAATACTCCAATCGACCACCTACGGAAATGTTGAGAGTGTTGGCGATCTTGTTTTCAAGTTG
>JBKCAB010000356.1:0-14684 GCA_046307935.1 Bacteroidota bacterium
CTGAGCAAGGGCACAGGTTTCGGAAAGTCTTTCCAGGCCGTCATCGTCGAGGTTGTCCACTTTTTCGATGGCTTTCTCTATGCTCGCAAGGGATACGTGTTTCATTTCTTTTTTTACAAAGGTAGTTATTTCACTAAATCAATATGGTGAAGATTTCTTCTGGATTTTTTACTACGTCTTGTGTAAATGTTTCTAAAACAATAGTTTTGTAACGAACTTAAACAAACGATCCAGTATGAAAAAGATTTTAGTTTTGATCTTGTTTGCCGCTGTTTTCTCTTTTGATGCAGCGTCTCAAAATCTTGAACAAAGAGCCAAAGCAAGGGCTGAAGCTGCTGCACGCCAGTGTTTTAATGAGCAGGACTATCCGAACGGTTGGGAAATGGTCTCTTACGCTTCGGAATATCAGGTTTGTGATTATCGATTCGGTGGCAATCCCAATATCTTCGGATATGTCGTCCAGGTCGCAATTCGTCCACGCTGCGCACCCAATCAATTCTGTGTCCAGGTGATTCAGCCTTTGGCAACCGTTTTTGTTGATTGTGGCGGTCAAGTTTCCGAAGTAATTTGCGGTGATAATAGTTTTGAATAATCGTTGAAATGCTTTTTCAAGAGCGACCTCAGAAGGGTCGCTTTTTTATTGAGTGAAAGTGGGTTTAGCATCACTTTTCCTATTTTTGAGCAAACTCAATGCAATGGCATTTTTTACAGCAGATTATCTTCAGTTCTTTATTGACCTCGCGCCAAACAACAACAAGGAGTGGTTCGATCAGAACAGAACGCGATATGAAAAGTCCGTCAAAGAACCTTTTAAACGATTTGTAGAACATCTGATCGGGAAGATCGCAAAGCAAGATGTTGCATTTAAGGATCTGGAAGCAAAGGATTGCATTTTTCGGATCAACAGGGACATCCGTTTTTCGGCAGATAAAACCCCATACAAAATGTATGTAGGAGCAGTTGTTGCGCCTGAGGGAAAAAAGAGCAAAGCGGTGAACGGTGTCTATTTCGAATTTGGTCCGGAGCACATGCGAGTCTATGGAGGTGTTTATGAGATCGACAAAGAGGATTTGATGACGGTTCGGGAAGGTATTGCAGCTAGTCCGGAGAAATTCAGAAAGGTATACACGGATCCAAAGTTCACATCCGTTTTTGGAGAGATTTTGGGAGAAAAGAACAAGGTGCTCCCGAAAGAATTGAAGGAGGCCGCTGAAATGGAACCGCTCATATACAATAAACAGTGGTACTTTTATGCTCAGTTCGATCCGGAGACCATTCTAAAGGAAGACCTGGACAGCATCGTATTGGAGTGCTTTGAAGCCGGGAAACCGGTGGAGAACTTTTTTAATGAATTGATAAATAGAAGATAAAAACGAGATCATGAGGAGATTTGTGTTATTTATTGGTATTGCGGCGTTCAGCTTTCAGTCGTTTGCGCAACAAAAAGAGCTCACCTTGAAAGATGCGGTCCTTGGACAGTTCAGAACTTACGGACCCGACCGGATGTATGGATTTCAGTGGATTCCGGATACGGATTGCTATATCTATTTCAGCAAGAATTACCAGACTATGTATAAGTCTGCCGTGTCCAATAGCAAAGACCTGGAGTGGTTTACGATCCAGAAACTAAATGACGCACTGGGAGCAGAACTGTCCGGATTCTTCGGCGTCGAGTGGAAAAATAGCACCGAGTTTTATATTTCCGACGGTACGAACTATTACCGGTTCAACACGGCGACAGCTAAAGGAAAGAAGGTTCATGGTCTTGATGAAACTGCTGCCAATGCCGAATTTCACCAGGAAACGGAGAATATCGCCTACACAAAGGACAACAATGTGTATCTCAATACGGGGAACGGACTCAAGTTGATCGTTACGGACAATAGTGATAAGCACATTGTTTCTGGTCAGTCTATTGCACGCAATGAGTTTGGGATCAGCAAAGGACTTTTTTGGTCGCCGAACGGGCAACTGTTGGCATTCTATCAGAAAGATGAGTCGGAGGTACAGGATTATCCATTGCTGGATATCACCAAAACACCGGGAGAGCTCTTGTCCATCAAGTACCCGATGGCCGGACAGAAGTCTGAGAAGCCCAGAGTAGGCATCTACAATCTGGCAACCAAGCAAACCGTTTTCATCAGCCCAAAGGGTGCAGCAGATGACTACTTAACCAACTTTACTTTCACTCCGGATAATAAATATGTGGTGATCGCTGAGGTAAACAGGGGACAGAACCAGATGTGGCTCAATGTTTATGATGCGGTTACAGGTAAGTTTGTTCGTACTTTGTTTCAGGAAACGAGTGAGAAATGGGTTGAACCGGAACATGCCGCGTTTTTCCCGAATCCTGTATCGAACAATTTCATTTGGATCTCGGAAAAAGACGGATTCAACAACCTTTATTACTACGATTTTACGGGTAAGCTGATCAAAAAGCTTACATCCAATCAGTTCGTTGTGAAAGATATACTTGAAGCGAAGAACAACGGTAAGCTGATCTATTTCACTGCTACAGGTCCTAATCCTTTGAATACATTGGTTTATTCGGTTGATCTTGCCGGAAAGCAGATGCTGATCACCAAAATAGAAGGTACGCACGAATTTGCATTGACCTCAGATGGTAAATATTTCTACGATGCCTATTCGAATCATACCACACCTCACAAGGCTGAAGTATTCACGACGAACGGTAAAAAAGCAAAGTTCCTAATCAACAGTCCGGAGAAGTTGACGGAATTGAGGATGGGTGAAGCAGAGATCAAAACCCTGACCGGAAAGGACGGTTCTACGCTCTACACCCGCTTGATCAAGCCAAGCAATTTTGATCCGACGAAGAAATACCCGGTGATGGTGTATGTTTACGGCGGACCTCATGCGCAGCTCATCACCAATTCATGGCTGGACGGCGCGAACCTTTGGATGTACTGGATGGCCGAGCAGGGATACCTGGTGTTCACCCTCGACGGTCGCGGTTCGGCCGAACGGGGTTTTGCATTCGAATCACAGATCCACCGTCAATTGGGATCCATCGAAATGGAGGATCAGCTCTCAGGGGTGGATTACCTGAAGTCCTTGCCTTATGTTGACGCCAATAGACTTGCCGTGCATGGCTGGTCCTTCGGAGGATTCATGACAACCTCATTGATGTTGCGTAATCCGGGCGTTTTTCAGGTGGGTGTCGCCGGTGGTCCCGTAACAGACTGGAAATATTATGAAATCATGTATGGAGAACGTTACATGGATCGACCTGAAGAAAATAGCAAGGGATATGAGCAGGCTTCATTACTAACGCATGCCGGAAACCTGAAAGGCGACCTGTTGCTGATCCACGGTACTGTTGACGATGTCGTCGTGATGCAGCACAATGAAGCTCTGGTGAAAAAATTCGTGGAATTGGGAATTCAGATGGATTTCTTCCCTTATCCGATGCACAAGCACAATGTGACCGGAAAGGATCGTGTTCACCTTATGGAGAAAGTTTTGACCTACATCATCGAGAATAATCCATAAAACATCGATGGCAGACCTTTTGGATGATACTCACATCAACAGAAAAAAACTCAAGGTTAGTCAAAGGGTTTTTTTGACGCTGCTGATCGTTCTCCCACTTTGCATGTGGGGAGCCTTGATCTGGGCAAAGTTGGAGATCACCTCGATAATTGCCAGCGGACTTTTGATCCTGGCCATCGGTATATTGCTCTTCATATTGTCATTGATCGGCAAAAAGATGCTTTTTGTTTTTACGTCCGCCTTGGCCGTGTTTTCGGTTGTTTTTGTTGCACTATTCATAATCAGCTATGAGATCTCTCCATTGGAAGCTGTTGGTTCGGTTCCATTCTTGATCCTAGTTTGTAATAGCATTGTATCGTTAATGTCCATTGTAACACTCACTGTTGAATTCTTCAAAAGGAAAGTAGTGAAAGGTAATGTATGAGCGGCACATTTCAGGAAAGATCTAGGATGAATAGAGGTTTCAAGTATTAATCTTTTGCTATATTCTATTCAAACGTAGAACTCTTTGTAAATTTGGTTCGTATTGTTGAGAATAATGACAGAAATTACAGTCAGCTCAGTGGAAAGATCTACACCAATATCAATAGACACCTTACTCAAGGCTTTTCGCCTCATGTGTACCGCAAAGACCATGGCTGAGAAGTACGAGGTAAACAAGGAGGTCACATCTAAGTATGTGCATGCGACCTCTCGTGGACATGAAGCGATCCAGCTGGCTGTCGGCATGCAGCTCAAACCCCAGGACTGGGTTTCGCCATATTACCGCGACGACAGTATTCTTTTGGGTATTGGAATGACTCCCTATGAACTGATGTTGCAGGTTTTCGCTAAAAAAGATGATCCTTTCTCAGGTGGACGTACCTACTATTCGCATCCATCCTTAAACAGGGAAGATATGCCCAAGATCCCACACCAGTCGTCAGCGACAGGTATGCAGGCGATTCCTACTACTGGTGTCGCGATGGGCGTTCAGTACAGAGAAAAGAGAGGCCTTGCCACAGATTTTAAGGGAGAAAATCCTGTTGTTGTTTGTTCGCTGGGAGACGCTTCCTGCACGGAAGGGGAAGTGTCAGAAGCTCTACAGATGGCAGCGCTCAAGCAGTTTCCGATCGTTTACCTTGTTCAGGACAACGGATGGGATATCTCTGCAAATGCGGCCGAAACGCGTGCGCAGGACATTACGGAGTATGCACGTGGATTCAACGGGATCGAAGTACGCACGATAGATGGCAGTGATTTCAGTACCTCTTATGCGACAGTTCAGGAAGTATTTGAGATTGTGCGCAAGGAGCGCAGACCTTTCATTATTCACGCAAAAGTTCCGCTGCTTGGGCATCATACATCAGGAGTAAGAAAAGAATGGTACCGCGATGATCTCGATGAAGCAGCTACCAGAGATCCTTATCCAAAACTGAAGGAGGAGCTGCGGAAAGCAGGTGGTGCTGAAGCCGACATGATTAATATCGAAGCGGAAGTTCGTAAATACATAGATGAGGAATACGAAAGGGCAATCAATGCTGAAGATCCGACACCAGAAAGTGTTACGGATTTCATCTTTGCGCCAACCCCTGTAACAGAAGAATTGGGTGAGCGTGAACCGAAAGGCAAGAAAAAGACCGTTATGGTGGATTCAGCGCTTTTTGCAGTGCGCGAGCTTATGGAGAAGCATCCGGAGGCATTGTTGTATGGGCAGGATGTTGGAGGACGTTTGGGAGGAGTGTTCCGTGAAGCAGCTACACTGGCTGAAAAATTTGGTGACGACCGCGTTTTTAATACTCCGATTCAAGAGGCGTTCATTATTGGTTCCACCGTGGGAATGTCAGCAGTTGGTTTAAAACCGATCGTTGAGGTTCAGTTTGCTGATTACATTTGGCCGGGGTTGAACCAGCTATTTACGGAGGTTTCCCGATCATACTATCTCTCCAATGGTAAATGGCCGGTGAGCTGTGTGATCCGTGTTCCAATCGGAGCCTACGGTTCCGGAGGGCCCTACCATTCATCGAGCGTTGAGTCAGTTGTGACAAATATACGTGGCATAAAAGTAGCCTACCCTTCAACAGGTGCTGATCTCAAGGGGCTTATGAAATCCGCATTTTACGATCCGAATCCGGTTGTGATCTTCGAGCATAAGGGGCTGTATTGGTCCAAGATCAAAGGTACTGAGGGGGCCATGTCGATCGAACCGGATGAAGATTACATCATTCCTTTCGGTAAAGCGAGAGTAGTTCAAGATGCCGATCCTGAGGTTGTTAAGAGAGGAGAATCAGCTGTGGTGATCACCTACGGTCGTGGTGTTTACTGGACGCTTGAAGCTTCAAAGGCTTTCGAAGGCAGAGTAGAGATCATTGATCTGCGCACACTCAATCCGCTGGATCACGATAAAATGAATGAGGTTGCCCGCAAGCACGGCAAAGTAATGCTGGTAACTGAAGAATCCATAGAAGCCTCCTTCACACTTGCATTGGCTGGTAGAATCCAGCGCGATAATTTCAACTACCTCGACGCACCTATTTCAATCGTTGGTTCGGTCGACACACCCGCAATTCCGCTTAATTCCCTGTTGGAGGCTGAACTTTTGCCTAATGCGGAACGAGTTGCCAAAGCACTGGATGCGCTCTTTCATTTTTGATCAATTCTAATCAATGACCACCAAACAGTTTTACCTCTGGTGTCTTATAGGCATCACATTTATCGGTGGAGTGATCATACTGCTCTTGTGGCGTCAGTTCAAGCTCAAAACAAGTGAAAGTAAAGGAATGTTGTTCATTGCATTGGCTATGCTCTCCTGGACACTTGTTGGGGTATACAAATTATCAGATCCACCGATGCCATCGCTGATCAATGCGATCAATGACCGCATACTTTCCGCTTTCAGCAACCTCTTTCTATTGGCTTCGCTGCCATATTTCCCGAATGTTTTTGAAGATTATAAGGAGCGTTTTAGTGTATTCAGAAAACCGGAGCAATGGGTAACTAGTGTCTTCATCTTCTTTGCGATCGTCACAGTAATTTTCACCCTGATCGACAGAAGTGTTGAGTCTGATAAAGTTCGAAAGGCAATAATTGCCTTAGACTCCTTGATATCAACGGCAACTATAATTTTGATCTCACTGGCCGTTTACAGATCGCTTACGCGTTTTTGGACAGATAAATGGATGAAGATTTTCCTTGCGTCCATGTTCGTTCCGTTGGTGTCAACACAGATCGTCCTGCCGTTGATCGCCATCTTTCCGGATCAATTAAGTCCCTACTATCTCAGTGCTTTGGTAATGCTGCTGCTCGGATTGACCTTTTTCAATTTTGTAAGCGTGGCCTATTTTGGCATGGTCAATATGGAGATGGCTACTATTGCCAATATAGATGAATTTAAAGATAATAAGGCGATTTATCTACCGGAGCATTTGGTGCTTGGATATGACCCGCAAGGCAAACACTATTTTGTTCGTATAGGTTTTATTTCATCAGAAAATTCAAACCAAGTTTTGGAACTGGAAGTAAACAAGTTCAAGTTATTGCAACCTTTTGCAAATTGGATTTTGTTTGCATTGGCGAAGAAGCATGACTGTAAGCTTTCTCACCAGGATCTTTCTACAACGAAATTCCGCATGGTAGAGTTTTGGAATAAGGAAGCAGACATTAAATTAACACAGGAGCAACTCTTCAACAATGATCGGGGTTTCTTCGACCTGAAGCTGGAGGCATCGAAGATAGTTATAGAAGACATAACTTTTCTGCGTTCCAAATTCATCATTCGCGAAGCAGTTATTAAACACGCTGAAAATTTCAAGACGCTCTATGAAAGTGCGCAATCTGGCAAGGCAGTAACACGAGCTGAAAAACAAGAGCACTTAATAGCGGCAGCATTCCATATAAATGACAATTTGTAAGTAGAAAAGGAATCTGCTGATTTATCAAGTGCGAAATTCAAACGATTGAAATGCGATCGTTCTGTTGTTCAGATTGAATTGCTTTATCAATGTTTTTCACATTTACGAACTATATTCCATCCAGATTTAATCCACCCGAATTGCTCGAAAATAAAGGTTCGATACTATGATAGTTTCCTTAATGTCAACCACAACGAAATCCTCCAGCTCTATCGTAAACAGGTTCTTTATTCACAACGCATCCGGCATGAAAAATCCAACATGCATCATGCAGATAAACAATTGAATTGAGCGAAACAGAATTCGTGTAATACCGGTTAAAGTGTTAGCAGAGAGGACTATTTGGCCTTAGAAAATCAGTATGAATTTGCGTTTGGCTGTTCCTCAAGGAAAGAGAGGACGAACATACATGAAGTCAAAAAGAAGTTCAATATTGATGTTTTTAAAACAATGAAAAACAATGGGATATAACTATATGGTAATATTTTGTCATTGCTTGTCAGATTATTTTCAAAGTTAAAAAATCACATCATGCTTATTTTCGGGGTGTTAAGAGGATATATTTTGTGGACCCAAGTTGAAATGAGTATGAAAAGATTAGTTTTTGGATTTCTTTTGTTAACACCACTGAATATTGTTATTTCTCAGGTGGTCATTAACGAACTGATGGTTAAACCGGCGGGAGGTGATCTTGACCAGGCCTTTCAATCGATGTACAACGCTACACCCAGTTTCGGTTCTGAATACATCGAAATTTACAATACTTCGAACTGTGAATCGGCGGACATTAGTTGTTGGACCCTTGGCGGGATGGACGGGGGAACGAACGGGGGTGCTTTTTCTTTTCCATCCGGAACAGTAATTCCGCCCCTAGGTTTCGTTACTATCGGTGGACCCAACACACCGAATGTGACATTTAACTTGAATCTTGCCACAAACTCGGCTCGCTTGTGGCGATCGAATGTCAACAGATGGCACCTGCCGAACGGTGATGGTTGGGTCGCTTTGTATAACGCAACGGGTACCGCTGTGGATGCTGTTTACTGGACCTTTGACTCGAACGATCCAACAAAACTCAATTCTGATGCAACATTTACAACCGGCGCTCTTCAACGGATCGCTGCTTGTGGAGGTGGTGGTCTTACGACCGCATCTCTTATACCGGGAATAGAATACATTGCGCAGGCCACGGTTACAGGACAATCCTACGAGCGCTCCTCAGACGGTGGCTCAACATGGACATTAGGCGCTCCAACCCCTAATATATGCAATGGTATTTGTGCTGTATCAGCTTCATTTGATCTCAATGCAACCATAGTTCAACCAACATGTGGAAATAACAATGGCTCTATTTCCTTTGCGCCTTCTCCTAATGATACCTACTTCTATACTTGGCCATTCCCTTCGAACTGGACTGTAAGCAGCCAAACGGAATTAGGTCCGGGCACCTACGATGTTACGATAACCAATACTGCAGGTTGTTCTGTAGATACCACAATCATTTTAGCAGACATTCCTTGCGGGAACACGTGTGATCCGGCAGGAAACCTGATCATATATTCCAACTACGATGGCGGTATACTTACGATCAATGTTGATCAGAACATTCCAGACTTGAGGGTAGGTATTTGTACCTATGAGCCAATTCAGGTCACATTTACGGGCCCTTTCTTGGGAAATATTACACAGGTGATCTATGCCGGTATGAATTCCAATCAGAATAACAATAATTGCGGACTAGGAAACTTCACCACTTCTGTTTCTGGCGTTCCGGCGGGAATCGTAACGATCAGTCCTCCAATGAATCCTCCCCAAGTCGGATACACACCGGCACACGGTAATGGATCCGGGCCTTGGGGTGGCGCGATGCTGGGTGTGGCAGGTCTTTGCGATACTACTATTAACGCAGGTGGAGGAAATACTCCCGATGAGGTGGTCTATTATTTCCTCAATGCCACCGGTGGGACTCTTCTATTTCATCAAACTCAGTATGCTTGCTGGGTGAATGAAACACGCACCGTTTCTGCAGGAGGTAACTGCTGTATCATCCCCCAGGTCAATGTTCCATGTCCTACCATTACGGTGAATACCACGGCGCAGAACAATGTGGCTTGCTTTGGTCAGACTAACGGTTCGGCAACTGTATCCGCTAACGGTGGATCTCCTTCCTACACGTATACTTGGACACCGGGCAACCTGAATGGTGCCAGTCAAAATGCGCTGGGTGCTGGAACCTATACTGTTAATGTGCTGGACGGAAATAACTGTCCTGGATCTACAACAGTGACTATCACACAGCCGGCTTCCGCTGTTTCAGCAACAGCCACAGCAACTAACACGGACTGTGTAGCAAGCACAGGAACCGCGACTGCCAATCCTTCCGGTGGTACTCCTGGGTATACTTATTCATGGTTGCCATCCGGTGGAAATGCTGCCACTGCATCCAATCTTGCAGCAGGTAACTATACCGTTACGGTTACGGATCAGAATGGTTGTCAGGCAACTGCGAATGCAACTGTTGGCACATTGAACGGGCCATCCATTTCTGTAGTGTCATTTGATGATGTGTCATGCAATGGTTCAAACGACGGAGCTGCGACGGTTAGCGGTACAGGTGGTACAGGTGCGCTTACCTTCAATTGGGCGCCGGGTAATTTGCCGGGTGCAACGCAGTCGTCCCTGTCCGCAGGAACTTACACAGTCACTGTTTCGGATGCCGCAGGATGTACCAGTTCAACCTCGGTTACGATAGGACAACCCACAGTTATTAGTGTTGCTGAGACCATTACACCTGCCAACTGCGGATTGTCGGACGGATCGGTTTCGACCACAGTCACCGGTGGAACAGGGCCATACGCGTACAACTGGAGCCCGGTTGGGAGTTCGGCTTCTTCACTCAGCGGACTGTTGCCGGGAAGTTATTCGGTTACTGTCACGGATCAGTCGGGTTGTACGGTAACGGAGAGCTACACGGTAACACAAACAGGATCCTTGAACGTAGATGCCCAGCCGGAGAATACGACCATTGAGGAAGGCGATTCGGTTCAATTCTCAACTACAGGGGCAATTACTTACAGCTGGATACCCGCTTCTACACTGGATTGCTCCGATTGTCCGGATCCGATCGCAACTCCAACGACTAGTACAACTTATATCGTGACAGGAACTGACGCCAACGGTTGCACTGGATCGGACACAGTTTATATTATTGTCATACCAGAGCCAACTATTTGTGGAAAGATCTATGTTCCAACCATACTTTCGCCGAATGGAACAGGCCCTTCAGCGAATAAAACAATTTGTGTTTACGGAAACTGTGTTGAAGAGCTAACATTCGCGATCTACAATCGGTGGGGAGAAATGGTTTTTGAAACAACGGATATAAACCTGACCGAATGTTGGGACGGAACCTATAAAGGAAAGGAGATGAATGCAGGAACATTTGTATATAAGCTTCTGGTAACTCTATGGGATGGTACCAGTATAGAAGAATCGGGTAACATTACACTGATCAGATGATCGTAAATCAATAATTTGCTGATATGAACCGATTGACACGTAAATTTTTCTCGGCTGTTTCTGCGATGCTGGTTTGTGCTGCACCAGTTTTAGCGCAGGATATCCATTTCTCTCAAATGGAGTTCTCACCTCTTACGTTGAACCCCGCATTGGCAGGGGCAAATTCTCCAATGCAGGGAATCGTGAATTACAGAAGTCAATGGAGTAGTGTTGCAACACCATACAAGACAATTGCAGCGTCCTTTGATGCGCGTTTCAATGAGAATAAAAGGAACAGATCCGGTATTTTTGCCGGTGGCATCAACTTCTTTAATGATCGGTCCGGTGATCTCAATGTGAACACCACCAACGCTAACCTCAGTCTGGCTTATCATCTTATTCTGGATCGTTCAAGTACCCTGGGATTGGGTTTATATACCGGGTTCGGTCAGCGATCACTTGAAGGCGGTACTGCAAGGTGGGGTAGTCAGTATGATGGGCTCGATTACAATGCTGCGATCGACCCCGGAGAATCGTTTACAACCCCTTCTTTTAGTTACCTCGATGCAGGCACTGGATTGTTGTACACTTATAAACGAAACAGTGGTTACATGACACAAAACGACCAACTGGCCTTCAACGTCGGCTTTGCTGCCTATCACGTCAACCGACCGAATTTCTCATTCATGAACGCAGATAATGAGCGATTGTATATTCGCTATTCAGCATTTATCAACTCAGAAATTGGTATTCAAAATACCAGAGGTTCTGTGCTCCCCGGCCTGTATTTCCAACGTCAGGGTTCGTCCAGCGAGTTGTTGTTTGGAGCCTATTACAAATACGTAGTGAGCGAAGGTTCAAGATTTACCGGATTCACCCGACCTCTGTCCATGTATATTGGTTTGTACAGTCGCCTGCGAGATGCCATGATTGCCAAGCTCATGTTTGAATGGGATCAGTTTTCAGCAGGTTTTGCCTACGATATCAATGTTTCGGGGTTGAATACGGTCTCTGAGTTCAACGGTGGCTTCGAACTCTTCCTGCGTTTTAATATGGGTGATGGTGGTGGTTTTCGCTCCAGGATTTAAAACTCGGTGAATCTGTCTCGATTCTTTACTTCTTTTGGCTGCAAATCTTATCGGATTGTACATGCTTTAATTTCTCCAGTTCGTAAGCTAGACCTTAAATGAAACTTCTTGGTCAACAATGAAGTGGAAGCTGTCTTTCAAAAGTGGCAGTGCTTTGTGTTCTATTCTTTTAAATCGAACTGGAGGTTTACCGCTGTTCAAGTACAAAAAGAGTATTTCTTTTTTGTTGTCCCAATGGTAGCCGATATCTCTTTTATGACCATCATAATCTGACAATTGAATTCTATTTCTGGTCGTATTTATCTGCGCAGAATAATCAACCAGCTCATCTCGATCGTTCTGAAAGATCAGGTATCCTTCACTATGAATAAATATGCGCCTGATTTTTTCAGGTGTGTCATCCAAACATGCATAGCCCCCCTGAAGGGTTAATTCAAGTGGTGTTCTGATCGGAAGATGCGGATATAGCGCTTCTGTCAGAAGTAAAAATGAAAAGATGATCCTCACTGATTTCGGTACAACTGAAACGTTGTATATATCTGTGGGCACAGACACACTTTTATGTGAGATCAAAATAGTCCAAATTTTTTGAAGACCAGGGTAGGCCAAGTAAAAAGCGATGATCAGCAGTAAAGTTGAAAATAGCTTTACTGATATGTCGAAGGATAGATTGATGATCAGGATCTGAAGAAATATACCTGTCGAAAATACAACTCCAATGGTCCTTGTCTTACGGACGATCAGCAAAACTGACGTGATTACTTCAATGATCCCGGTAACTATATTAAATATCACAGAAGTTCCCATAGAGGTCCAGAAAAGGATGTCCTTATCCATATTTCCGAGTGGCGTATAGAGTAGGTTGGGTTCCGGTTCAGGAAACTGTTTCAAGAATAATTTGTCTATGCCGTATCTGAGTAGTATGAACGCCAGGAACCAGGCCAGGAAGCTTCGGAACAATATTCCGGTCTTTTGAAAAGACACGATGGATCGGTTCAATACCCAAAAGAGAGGAAGGGAAAGTATCAGTACGGCGAAAACATGGAAATAAAGTCCGATGGAATCTGATGAAAGATCGCTCAAGAGTGGATGGAAGCCAAGTGCTTCCGCTAATCCAAGTGCAATAGTACTGAAGATGATCCTGACACTACTCGTATGGAATTCGATCAGATGGTAGCTGAATGGGAACAAAAAAACAACCATTGCTAAACTGAATCCGAGCTGATCAGGCGTGCTGAAACGCTTGTCGTTCGTCATCATCAAAATCTTGTTGGGAAAAGTGTTCCGAAAAGTGAGATGATCAAAACATCGAGCCATGATCTTTTCCGCGCAGGCCAATGTTCATCTGGCGGAGTATCTTCATCTTTGCTAACAATTGGTATTGGGTCTCTCCCGTACTTTTTTTTCTCCTCCACTGGATAATTGCCGTCAAATCCAATAAATACCACTGATTCAGGGTTGTTATCGAAGTAGTAACGCTGCTTGAGTTCTTTTTTGATCTCTTGAACGGAGTGTTCTGCGTTGAAAAGCTCGTGACCTTGAATGGTGTCCTTTCCGGCACTCCACATCTGTTCACTGCTTCGGTCATGTCCTCCGTAGTCTTCATAATGGCAGCTCTCACTTGTGACCATAACAGCGGTGGTTGCCGAAAGGAGGATCACGCTGTCGAGACGGGAGTTGCGCACAAGACGCTGCGGGGAATTTCCAAAATTAGAATTCCCGATTAATCCTTTGGTAATGGCTTTGGAGAATGAGGCAGAGTTTCCGCTGTGTCTTTTGTGATTGATCAGCTTGGTCTGCGCCGAAATCTTTAAGGAAATGACCAAAAGAAAGAGAAGTAAAATTCGTTTTTTCATAAAATAGATTTTGCTCTCGCTTACATCAGTAAGCCGATTCGGTTCAACCACAACAGTATTTCATGCTTGCTCAATAAAATTTAGACGAACCATTTTTACAAGGAGCAGAGGGTGTTCTATTAACACTTTAAGGGTGATAAAAACAGGCATTCCCCGCTAACTACCATTCCTGAAGGAACTAATTTTACAAGAATCGTAATACAGATGAAGCTCAAGAGACCCCACACACTTAAAGAGATCGCTGATTTGATCGGCTGCGCTTATGTAGGCCCAGAATCCCATCAGGTAACCGGGATCAACGAGATTCACATGGTTCATCCCGGTGATCTTGTTTTTGTGGATCATCCGAAATACTACGATAAAGCCCTGAAAAGCGCTGCTACGACCATCTTGATCGATCAGCACGTTGACTGTCCGGAGGGAAAAGCGCTGATCATCTCGCAAGCACCATTCGATGATTACAACAGGCTCACACGACATTTCAGTCCGTACAGACCGCAAAATACTTCCATCGGGGAAGACTCCTTCGTGGATGGAACAGCATTGATCTATCCCAACGTTTTCATAGGACATAATGTGAAGATCGGCGCGAATGTGATCATTTATCCCGGCGTTTGCATCATGGACAATACAACCATTGAAGAGAATGTGATCATCGGTGCGAACAGTGTCATCGGTCATTATGCGTTTTACTACAAGAAGAAGCCAAGTGGATATGAAAGAATGCATACAGTTGGAGGCGTACATATTCATAAAAATGTAGAGATCGGAGCGCTCTGTACCATCGATGCCGGCGTTTCAGGAATAACAACAGTTGGAGAAGGCACAAAGCTCGATGA
>JBKCAB010000357.1:0-3808 GCA_046307935.1 Bacteroidota bacterium
GAGTAGATATATTGAAGTGTATCGGTTGACATGCTGAGGTCTTCATTTTTGTAACGCACTTTGCCGCTGAAAAAAAAGCTTTTAGAATCGGGATAGAAATAACCAGTGCGACTGGTCAATGTCTCATTGGAGGTGATACTCTCGATCTTGCCACCGTGTCTGTAGATCCCCTGAGCTTTCTTTGCGTCGTATTCAAGGGTATCTGTTGTAAGTTTGTATTCAAGGTCCCTGACGCGCACGTGTCCCCACAGCTTTGCTCGTCGTGTTTTTCCGTTATAGTAAAGCGAATCACAGAACAAATTGATATCGTCTTTGGTAATGTGGACGTTTCCGTATGCGCGCACCTCCTGAGTTTTATCGAAATAATGAGCTGAATCACAGTACATCGTGTTTCCCTGATAGATGAAATTGACACTGCCAACGAGCCTGTGCGCACCCGTCTTTTCGTTGTAACCCAGTTTTTCGGATCCCGGAAGTAATTCTAAAACCTTGTTCTGTGCACGATACTGGAAGCTGAGCAAAAAAAATGCGCCCGTATAAAGCGCAGTTCTCAGTATGTGCAAACTATTTTTCAATACTTACGATTTTGTTAGGGTCTGCTTTCTGTCTGGTCCCACTGAAACCACGGTTATAGGTACTTCCAATTTTTGTTCCAGGTATTTCACATAATCCTTCAATGGCTGGGGTGCATCTTCAAAATCGTTCAATTGAGTCAGATCGCAGTTCCATCCAGTCAGTTCTTCATAAACGGGAGTTATTGCAACATCGTTTATGTCATATGGAAAATAATCTACTTTTTCTCCGTTGATGAGATAATGCGTACACGCCTTGATCGTTTCGAAACAGCCGAGAACATCCGCTTTCATCATTGACAGTTCAGTCACTCCATTGATCATAATTGCGTATTTGAGCTGTGGTATATCAACCCAGCCGCATCGACGGGGTCTTCCGGTGGTCGCCCCGAATTCATGTCCTTCTTTACGGATCAGTTCACCGACCTCATTGTCTAATTCTGTAGGGAAGGGGCCGCTACCTACGCGTGTACAGTAGGCCTTAAAAATACCGATGACCTTTCCTATCTTTGTTGGCGCTACTCCTAAACCGGTGCATGTTCCGGCGGTCACCGTATTGGAGGACGTAACGAATGGATATGTACCGAAATCAATGTCGAGCATCGTTCCTTGAGCACCTTCAGCAAGTACTTTTTTTCCATTTCGAAGCGCCTCGTTGATGTAGTGTTCACTATCAACCGGCGTTAAGCCTCTGAGCACTTCGATCCCTTGCATCCAAGGTCCTTCAAGCTCATCCAGATTATAATCGAACCCTTCGTGATGCTTTAGAATCCCGACATGTTTTTCAACCAGTGCATCGTACTTTTCACGGAATCGTGGAGAGAAAATATCTCCGACACGCAAGCCATTTCTTCCGGTTTTATCCATGTACGTAGGTCCGATTCCTTTCAAGGTGGATCCAATCTTATTCTTTCCTTTTGATGCTTCAGAGGCGGCATCCAGTAAAAGGTGTGTCGGCAGGATGAGGTGCGCCTTTTTGGAGATCAGCAGGTTGTTTTTGAAATCAATGTTAAAAGGTGCCAGTTTTTCGAGCTCTTTTGCGAAAATGACTGGATCGATGACAACGCCATTTCCTACTAGATTGATCACATCCTTTCGGAAGATCCCGGATGGAATCGTATGCAGCACGTGCTTTATGCCTTCGAATTCCAGTGTGTGACCGGCATTTGGGCCACCCTGAAAACGTGCAATAATATCATATTGAGGAGTGAGAACATCCACGATCTTCCCTTTTCCCTCATCTCCCCATTGGAGTCCAAGCAGTACGTCTACTTTCATTTTAATTCGATTGCTGAAAATAATTTATGGCATCATCATCTGATACCTTAACGGTAAACAAGCTGTCAATTTTGGCCAGCTGAAAGAGCTTTTCCACGTTTCCTCCGAGACCGGTTATGAGCAGTTCACCGCCATTTATGCGACAGCGAGTGAGGGTGCGGATCATAAAATTAATACCGGTAGAATTGGTTTGTTCGAGCTGACGCAAATTGAAGATGATTTTACTTTTTGATGCGGTTTCTTGCACCAATTGCTCCAAGTCAGATTCGGAAGTGATCTTGCCTCTTAGCTCAAAAAGCGCGATGTCTTGAAAAACGTTTTGTGAATAGGTTAGGGCCATGTTCAATCTTTTACGTTCTCTTTACTTTTGACCGCATAAATGTAAAGGGAGTGATGTTGAACCTGGACACCGAATACTTCCTCGATGGTTGCCTTAATTGATTGGATCCGCGGGTCACAAAACTCGATCACCTCACCTGTATCTGTACAGATCACATGATCATGCTGTTTTGATCCATGCGACTTTTCGAATTGGGCGATGTTTTTGCCGAATTGATGTTTTCGAACGAGGTTACAAGCAAGCAGTAGCTCAATCGTATTGTAGAGTGTGGCCCTGGAAACGCGGTAATTTTGGTTCTTCATTTTGATATACAGGGATTCGATATCAAAATGTCCCTGATAATTATAGATCTCCGCGAGTATCGCATAGCGTTCAGGGGTCTTTCTGTGACCATTCTGCTCGAGATATGCAGAGAAAATGCTTTTAACTGTTGCCTGTAGATCCTGATTCAACATTGATCAATAGGAAAACATCAAAATTAAGGATTAATTTCTTCCTGAAATGGCTTAAATGTAAATAAAGCAGCCTAGTTATCAACCGATCCTTTTTCACATTTTCCGGGCACACGCCAACTTGGCAATGGCATTGCATGATCGAAGCAAGTATGGATCATTGCATCTTCCTTTCAATGAAATCGATCAGTGCATGGATGACTTTGATATGGATCTCTTGTGCTCTGTCGGCATAGTCGGAATGTGGAGCCCGTACTTCTACATCGCAGAGGCCAGACATTTTTCCACCGTCTTTTCCTGTCAAACCTATGATCTTCATGTCTTTTGCTCTAGCAGTATTTACAGCATTTACTACGTTTAATGAGTTTCCAGAAGTGCTTATGGCCAGAAGAATGTCTCCCTTTTGTCCGATAGCTTCCAAGTATCTCGAAAATACATGTTCGTAGCCGTAATCATTACCCACACAGGAAATATGACTTGGATCAGAAATCGAAAGCGCAGCAATTGCTTTTCGGTCTTCGCGGTACCTTCCACTCAGCTCCTCTGCAAAATGCATGGCATCACACATTGAACCACCGTTGCCGCATGCAATGATCTTATTGCCGTTTCTCAAGGATGTAACCATCATCTCTCCGGCCGTTTCTATCAGGGTATGATTCTCAATAGTGTTAAACTTTTGTAAAATTTCTAGGGCTTCAGAAAAGTGGTCTGCAATTTGCTTCATGCCGAAAAGGTTGAATTTTGTCAAAAATAAATAATTAAAGTGTCCCGATGAAATTCACCTAAACTTGTTATATTTGAAAATCGGGTTCGCCCACAAACAACAATGCATCTATGAAAAAATCCCTACTGTTATTGCCTGCTTTTTTTCTACTATTTTCTGTTAATGCGCAAGACGATTGTTACAAGCGTCTGGAGGATGCTTTTACAAAAAGAGGAGCTTACGGTGTTGGTGATGATATGCATCGGAATGTGATCGTCAGTTTTTTCGAAAAGGACGGTTCATCGACATGTGTCTCAGGTAAAGCGCGCGTGGAGAACGGCAAGATCGTCTCGATCCTCATTCAATACAACGATGAGACCTATGAACCATACGACAAGAAGTTCTACAATGAGAAGAAGCAACTTCCGGGTATAGTAAATGGTATTTCCGAAATGATCTTCTC